>DAHUXO010000183.1 GCA_027307095.1 Betaproteobacteria bacterium
ACCGCGTACACGTACCACTACCGGGCGCGCCCGGGAGAGTGCCGATGACCCGCAAGGTGGTTCGGTGAGCGGGACCGGCAACGATACGCTGGCGGCGAAGCTCGGCAGCCTCCTCCTCGCCGGCGGGCTGCGCGTGGTGACCGCCGAGTCCTGCACCGGCGGGCTGATCGCCGGCGCGATCACCTCGATCGCCGGCAGCTCGGACTGGTTCGAGCGCGGTTTCGTCACCTACTCGAACGACGCCAAGACCGAGTTGCTCGACGTGACCCCCGAGCTCCTCGCTGCCCACGGCGCGGTGTCCGAGCCGGTCGCATTGGCGATGGCCGTAGGGGCGCTGGCAAACAGTCGCGCCGATATCGCCGTCGCCGTCACCGGGATTGCCGGACCCGGGGGCGGGACACCCGGGAAACCCGTCGGGACCGTCTGCTTCGCCTGGGCGCGGCGCGGGGGCGGCGCGCCGGGGACCCGTACCGAGCATCTGCCAGGGAACCGGGCCGACGTGCGCGAGGCATCGGTGGGCATCGCGCTCGACGGTCTGATCGAGGCGGCCGGCGAGTCGCCGGATCGCAATTCGCCTTAGGAATTAGTCCATCGGACCGCTTCCATCGAACGATCGTTCCATGCCATAATCGCCGCAGCTCGACCGCCGACCGCCCCGGATTGCAGCCCCCCGACCTCCGGACCCCCCGACTCTCCGACTCCCGACCCGACCCATGACACCCGGTACCCAAATGGACGACAACAAAGGCAAGGCACTCGCTGCCGCACTGGTGCAGATCGAGAAGCAGTTCGGCAAGGGCTCGATCATGAAAATGGGCGACGCCCAGATCCAGAACGACCTGCAGGTCGTGTCGACCGGCTCGCTTGGACTCGACATCGCGCTGGGCGTGGGCGGCCTGCCGCGGGGGCGGGTCGTCGAGATCTACGGGCCTGAATCATCGGGCAAGACGACGCTGTGCCTGCAGGTCGTTGCCCAGGTCCAGAAGGCCGGTGGCACAGCCGCCTACATCGACGCCGAGAACGCGCTCGATCCCGTCTACGCCGGCAAGCTGGGCGTCAATGTCGGCGAGTTGCTGATCTCGCAGCCCGACACCGGCGAGCAGGGGTTGGAAATCGCCGACATGCTGGTGCGCTCCGGCGGCGTCGACATCATCGTCATCGACTCGGTCGCGGCGCTGGTGCCGAAAGCCGAGATCGAAGGGGAGATGGGCGATCAGCTCCCGGGCCTGCAGGCGCGCCTGATGAGCCAGGCGCTACGCAAGCTGACATCGAACATCAAGCGCGCCAACGTGCTGGTCATATTCATCAACCAGATCCGCATGAAGATCGGCGTGATGTTCGGCAACCCCGAGACGACGACCGGCGGCAATGCGCTCAAGTTCTACGCTTCGGTGCGCCTCGACATCCGCCGCATCGGGGCGATCAAGCGGGGCGAGGAAGTGGTCGGCAACGAGACCCGCGTCAAGGTCGTGAAGAACAAGGTCGCACCTCCGTTCCGCGAGGCGCTGTTCGACATCCTCTACGGCGAAGGCATCAGCCGCGAAGGCGAGATCATCGAGCTGGGCGTCAATCACAGGATCGTCGAGAAGTCCGGCGCGTGGTACGCGTATGCGGGCGAGAAGATCGGCCAGGGCAAGGACAACGCGCGCGAGTTCCTGAAGGAGCATCCTCAAACGGCGATCGAGATCGAGGCGAAGATCCGAGAGACGGTGGGCGTTCCGACGCCTGCGCGCATCAAGGGCGACGTCGCGGACGCCGAGGACTGAGGGCGGTCCTCGCCGATGCGACGGCCGAGGGACGGAGAATGCCCGAAGTCCCGCGCGTGATGAGGGAGACGCTGCCAGTCGCACGGGTCGACGATGCGCAATGCGCGTGACAAGCCGCCACCTTCGGCGCGCGTCGCGGCGATTCGCATGCTCGCGCGGCGCGACCTGAGTCGCGCCGAATTGCAGCAGCGCCTGCGCGCTTGCGGCATCCCGGACGCGAGTGTCGTCGAGACGCTCGACGAGTTCGAGCGCCTGGGCTACCTGTCGGATGCCCGCTGCGCTGAAGGCGTTGTCGCCCAGCGCGCGGGCCGCTACGGAAAGCGGGCGATCGCGCGCGACCTCAGCGACCGCAAGGTCGCGCCTTCGGCCGCAAGGGAGGCGCTCGGGACGCTGGAGTCGCGCGACGAGCTGGCCGACGCGACTGCGCTCTGGTCGCGACGCTTCGGAAAACCGCCGCAGGACGAGCGCGAGAAGGCGAGGCAGCTGCGCTTCATGTTGTCGCGTGGCTACAGCGCCGCGACCGCATTCAAGGTGCTGCGCGCCGCGGGGGCGGCCGTCGACGACGAGCCCGGCTGACACGGGTGCCCGGTCAGCCTGTCGCTGCGGCGACGCCCGTGGGGTCGGAGTTCGAGTCGACGACGTCCTTGCGGCGGGTCAGCAGCGCAACCGTGCGACGCGGCAGATCCTCGGCATTGAACGTGAAAGCGCAGCGGCACGCGGCGGCGCCCATCGCCGCGGCACGGTCACGATCGGACGCGAGCACGAGCACGCGCGCGATCGCCTCCTCGGTCGACGACACGACGAAACCCGAAACGCCGTCGCGCAGCTGGTCGACATACCCGCCGCGCGCGCCGGCCACCACGGGCAACCCGGTCGCCATCGCTTCCATGACGACGCGTCCGTACGCCTCGAACCAGCGCGCGCTGGTCCGATAGACGAAGCAATCCAGCGAACGCAGGAACTCGGCGGGATCTTCGGCGCCCGCGGGCAGCATCTCGATCCCCGGAAATCCGGCGAGCTCGGGTGCGAGACAGGTTGCCCCCATCAGCCTGACGCGGCATCCGGACCGGGCCAGCGTGCGCCACAGCAGCGGGTCGTCCTCGTGATGCTTGGTTCGCAGGTCGCGCGACAGGCGCCCCACGGTGAACGGTCGCAGCGGCCGCGCGCCGACCGACGGGCGGAACCGCTGCACGTCGATCGGGCTTTCGAGAACTTCGCCGCTCCCGCCGTGGAGGCGGCGCAACGCCTTCGACGTATAGACGACCTCGACCTCGTGCCCGGCGCGTGCGAGGCGGTGGAGGTTCTTGGCGAGACGATCGGGCTGGTCGGTGTTGTAGAGGATCAGGACCCGGTCGAACGAGGCAAGCCGCGTCCAGTGACCGATCCGGAAGTAGGTGCCGATGAACGCCAGCGTTCCGCCGCGCGGAAGCTGCAGCGAAAGCGGCCGGATACGCCGTACCGGGTATTCGCGGGTGAAGGCGGGCGAAGGCTGAAACTCCGACCAAAGCTCGGCACGGGCGTGCCGGCGCAGCAGGCGCCACGTGTCGATGGTGCGCCAATCCGCCCCGCCGCTGGAGTCCCACAGCGGATTGACGAGGTGTACGTGTGCAGATTCGGAGCAGTGCGCTGACGGTTCCATCTCGGTCTCCGCGCGGAGCCTTGGCACAGTTGACCACCCCGGCGCGAGGATGTCGCAGCGATTAGTGTAACCAACGATTGCGGGATCCGCTGCTCGACCGGCGCCCGCCGATCCTTTCGACGCGACGCGGGCCCGCGCGCCGCGCCCGGACGCCCGCCGCGCCGTGGCGGCATCCGTCCGCTGCGCGTCGGCGCCGGTTCGGGATAAAATGTAAGCTTTTGATTTGTCGACGGTCGACGCGCGATTCCGGCATCGGACCGTCGCACCGAACGGACCCGCATGAAAGTCGCCGACATTCGCCGCACGTTCATCGATTACTTCGTATCGAAGGGCCACACGCACGTCCCGAGCTCGTCGCTCGTCCCGGGGAACGACCCGACGCTGCTGTTCACGAATTCCGGCATGGTGCAGTTCAAGGACGTGTTCACCGGCGCCGAGCGGAGGCCCTACACGCGCGCGACGACGTCGCAGCGATCGGTGCGGGCCGGCGGCAAGCACAACGACCTCGAGAACGTCGGCTACACTGCGCGCCACCACACGTTCTTCGAGATGCTCGGGAACTTCAGCTTCGGCGACTACTTCAAGCGCGACGCGATCCGCTACGCCTGGGAGCTCCTGACGGTGCACTTCGGGCTGCCGCCCGAAAAGCTGTGGGCCACCGTCTACATCGACGACGACGAGGCTTACGACATCTGGACGCGGGAGATCGGCATCCCGCCCGAGCGCTGCATCCGGATCGGCGACAACAAGGGCACCGAGTACGCGAGCGACAACTTCTGGCAGATGGCCGACACGGGCCCCTGCGGGCCGTGCTCGGAGATCTTCTACGACCACGGCCCCGATGTCTTTGGCGGCCCGCCCGGATCACCCGATGCCGACGGCGACCGCTACATCGAGATATGGAACCTGGTGTTCATGCAGTTCGACCGCCAGAAAGGCGCCGGCGGCTTCACGATGACGCCGCTGCCCAAGCCCTGCGTCGACACCGGCATGGGGCTCGAGCGCCTGGCCGCCGTGCTGCAGCACGTCCATTCGAACTACGAGATCGACCTCTTCGTCGGGCTGATCGGCGCCGCGGCGCGCGAGACGGGTGTTGCGGACCGCGACAATCCGTCGCTCAAGGTGATCGCCGACCACATCCGCGCCTGCGCTTTCCTGGTCGTAGACGGTGTCATCCCCGGCAACGAGGGCCGCGGCTACGTGCTGCGGCG
>DAHUXO010000216.1 GCA_027307095.1 Betaproteobacteria bacterium
CCGCGAGCTGTCAGTGGAACGGGTGCCGGACGAGTATCGTCTCGTCCCGGTCGGGACCGGTCGAGACGATGGCGATCGGCACGCCGGTCAGCGCCTCGAGGCGCTGCAGGTAAGCGCGCGCCGCGGCGGGCAGGTCCGCGAAGGATTTCGCGCCGACGGTGCTCCCGCTCCATCCGGGCACGGTTTCGTAGACGGGCTTGCAGCGCGCAACGGCCTCGGCGCCGGTCGGGATCAGGTCGATCGCGGCGCCGTCGATGTCGTAATGGGTGCAGATGCGGATCTCTGAGAATCCGTCGAGCACGTCGAGCTTGGTGATGCACTGCCCGTCGACGCCGTTCAGCTGGAACGAGCGCTTGAGCGCCGGGACGTCGATCCAGCCGCAGCGGCGCGGCCGGCCGGTGACCGAGCCGAACTCGTTGCCGCGCTTCGCGAGCATCGCGCCCGCGTCGTCCGTGAGCTCGGTGGGGAAGGGGCCGGTGCCCACGCGCGTCGTGTAGGCCTTCACGATGCCGAGCACGTAGTCGAGCATGTCCGGACCGACGCCGCTGCCGGGGGCTGCTGCGCCGGCCACGCAGTTCGAGCTGGTCACGTAAGGATAGGTGCCGTGGTCGATGTCGAGCAGCGCGCCCTGGGCGCCCTCGAACAGCAGCGAATCCCCGCGGCTTCGCGCCAGCTGGATCGCAGCGGCGACGTCGGCGACCATCGGTGCGATCCCGCCGGCCAGCGCGAGCATCGCATCGCGCGTCTCCCCGAACGGAACCGGGTCACACCGGTAGTAGTTGACCAGCATGAAGTTGTGCAGCTCGAGGAGCTTCTCGAGCTTCTCGGCGAAGCGCGCGGGATCGAGCAGGTCCTGTACGCGCAGCGCGCGCCGCGCGACCTTGTCCTCGTAGGCGGGGCCGATGCCGCGTCCCGTCGTGCCGATCTTGACGTCGCCGAGCGCTGCCTCGCGCGCCTGGTCGAGCGCGACGTGGATCGGCAGCACCAGCGGGCAGGCCGGAGAGATCTTCAGGCGCGAGCGCACCTCGATGCCGGCACTCTCGAGCTCGCCGATCTCCTGCAGCAGCGCCGACGGCGACAGCACGACGCCGTTGCCGATCAGGATCGCGACGTCCTTGCGCAGCACCCCCGACGGGATCAGCCGCAGCACGGTCCTGTGGCCGCCGATGACCAGCGTGTGGCCGGCGTTGTGCCCGCCCTGGAAGCGCACGACACCCTGCGCGCTGTCGGTCAGCCAGTCGACGACCTTCCCCTTGCCTTCGTCGCCCCATTGGGCGCCGATGACGACGACATTCTTGCCCATTCGATCCGCTTCTTGAAAAGTTGGAGCTACCTGCCGCGTGCGAGCACGTCGGCGAGCTGGCGCAGGTCCAGCGTGAAACCGGTCGCAGGCCGCGAGCGGCCGAAAGCCTTGCCGATGCCGTCGTAGCGCCCGCCAGTGCCCACGGCGTTCGCCTCGCCCGCGGTGAACACGGAGAAGATCGCTCCGTTGTGATAATGATAGCCGCGCAGGTCGGCGAGATCGACGTGCAGCTCGTCGACGAGGGAGCGCGCGCCAGCGGCGAGCGCATCGAGCGTGGCCAGCGCGTTGGCGATCGCGGGCGTGTCGGGCAGCACGTCACGCGCCGCGCGCAGCACTTCCTCGGCGGGACCGTAGAGCGTGGGCAGCGCGGTGAGCGCGTCGCGCCACGCGCGCGGCAGGCGCTCGGTCAGTGCGACGACCGCGGGGCGATCCTTGAAGCGCAGCGCGTCGAAGAGGTCGGCGACTTCGCCGCTGCCCGAGAGCCCCGCGCCGCTCTCGAGGGCGCGATAGATCCCGACGTGCCCGAGATCGAGATGCAGTCCGCGCAATCCCGCAGCGCCAAGCGAGGATATCGCCAGGGCGACGACTTCGCGGTCGCCGACGATGCCGGGGACCCCGAAGAGCTCGGCGCCGATCTGCATGACCTCGCGCGTCGCGCCGGGACCGCTCGCGACGGCGCGCAGCACGCTGCCGGCGTAGCACAGGCGCGTCGCGCCAGGTTCGTTCAGCAGGTGCGCATCGA
>DAHUXO010000224.1 GCA_027307095.1 Betaproteobacteria bacterium
AAAGCGGACGTCGCTGCTGAATCCACTGTGGTACGCCGGATCGTTCGCGATCGGCACCATCGCCGGCATCGCCGGGGACCGGATCAACCTCGGGTTCGTCGTCGAGACCGAGCGCCAGGTCGAGGAGCACCTGAGCTCGCATATGGACAGCCTTCCCGCCGGCGACGCGAAGAGTCGCGCCATCGTCCTGCAGATGCGCGACGACGAAGCACGGCACGGCGCGATGGCGCAGGAAGCCGGTGCGGTGCCGCTGCCACTGCCCGTCCGCGGCGCGATGCGCATGGCGGCCGACGTGATGCGCGCGATCGCCTACCGGATCTGACCGCAGGCTGCGGCGTGGAGCCATTGGCGCAGCGCCGCAATACGCGCTGCGCGCAGGGCTGTCGGGATTGCGTCGTGGCGCGCAGCCGTTGAGGGCGGCACCCGCTTCACGCGCGCTGCGCGCACGATCGAGGCCGCATCGACGCTTCTGACGACTGCGAGCGCCTCGCGCACATGCTCGGCGGCGTGCTCGCCGCCTTCGCCACGGCGCGCGGCACCCGACAGGATCGCGCTTGCCGCCAGCAGGGATTCGAGGCGCTCCGGCCGGCGCAACGCATCGACGCCCGACAGCAGGTCGACGAGCTTCGCCGGCGCGAGATCCTGCGCACGTGCGAGCGACGGATGCCAGCGCGCGAGCAGCCGTGCCGCGTCGCGGCATTCGAGCGGAACCCTGAGTCGCCGCGACATCGCTTCGGCGCGCGCGACAGCGCTGCGCATCGCCGCCGCCGTTATCCCAACGCCGGAGACGGCCGCCGTCGGCTGCGCGAGGATCGCGTAGCGCGCCGCAAGCGGCAATCGGCGGACTGCAGCGCGGTCGACCAGGCGCTCGAGGCGGCGGCCCGCCGCGCCGCTGCGGTCCTCGCCCCTGCCACGGGCCTCGTACAGGGCGTCGACCTCGGGCAGAAGGACGCGCAGCGCAGCGCAGCGGCGCAGCGCGGCGACCATCCGCGACGGATGCGCTTCGCAAAGGCCCCGCGCAAGCTCCTGCCAGACGCGTTCCGGCGCCAACGTGGCAAGCTCGCCTGCGGCGACGATTTCCCGCATCAGCCTCATCGTCGACGGCGCGATCCGGAATGCGAAGCGCGCAGCGAAGCGCGCGACGCGCAACACCCGCAGCGGGTCCTCGGCGAAGGCGGCGGACACGTGACGCAGCACGCCTGCGCGCAGGTCCGCTTCGCCGCCGTAGGGATCGATCAGCCTCCCGTCGTCGGCGCGCGCCATCGCGTTGATCGTCAGATCGCGGCGCCGCAGGTCATCCTCGAGCGTGACCTCGGCGGTGGCGAAGAAACGGAAACCGCGGTAGCCGCGGCCCGATTTGCGTTCGGTGCGGGCGAGCGCGTATTCGTCCCGGGTTTCGGGATGCAGGAACACCGGGAAATCCCTGCCCACCGGGGTGTAACCCGCGGCAAGCATGATCTCGGGCGTCGCGCCGACGACGACAAAATCTCGATCGCCCGCCTCGCGTCCCAGCAATTCGTCGCGCACCGAGCCGCCGACGCGATAGACACGCACCGGCGCCGGCAGGGCGTGGACCATCAGCGGCCGCTTTGGGCGCGGTAGCTGTCGAACCTGCTGGATCGCGAAGCCGGTGCGAGCCAGCCAGGCGCGATCGCCTCGATCGGCGACGGCGCCACGCCGAAGCGCGACGGGAATGCGCAGTCGCAGATGTTGTCGCGCTGCATCGACAGCAGGTTGTCGCGCGTCAGCAGCGGACCAGGCAGCCATTCCATCACTCGCGCCTGCAGCGACGAGAGCTTCGGCCCCAGCGGAACGATCGGGCGCGCCGCGCCGGTCACCTCCCCGACGTAGCGAACCAGCTGCTCGAGCGTGTAGACGTGGGGCCCGCAAAGGTCGTAGCGCTGCCCGGAGGTTTCGTCGTCGGACAGCGCCGCAACGATGCACGCCGCGACATCCCCGACGTATACCGGCTGGAAACGCGCGTTCGCGCCGGCCAGCGCGATTACCGGCAGCAGGCGGGACAGCTTCGCGAACAGGTTGAGGAACGTATCCTCGGGACCGAAGATCACCGACGGCCTGAACACCGTCCACGCGAGCCCCGACGCGGCGATCGCGGCCTCGCCCGCCGCCTTGGAACGCAGGTAGCGGCTGGGCGCGTCCGCGCCGGCGCCCAGCGCGCTGAGGTGCAGGATGCGTCGTATGCCCGCGCCCTTGCAGGCGGCGACGAGCATGCCGGGCAGCTCCACATGGGCCCGCTCGAACGTCTGCCGCCCGCGCTCGTGCAGGACGCCCACCAGATTGATCGACGCCGTCGCACCCGCGGCGTAACGGGCGAGCACCGCGGAATCGCAAGGGTCGCCTTCGACGACCTGCACCGTCGGCAGCAGCAGAAGGTGCCGCGCGCGTTCCCGGCGGCGCGTGATGACGACGATGTCGTGCCCCGCGGCGGAAAGCTTCGCAGCGACGTGGCGTCCGACGAACCCGCTCCCACCCAGCACCAGAACCCGCTGCCGGGCGCTCATCGGGCACCCGCCGTCGGCGTCATGGATCCCGCGCCGCGAGCTCCGGCGAGTCGTCCGACGGGGCGGTCACGACGCCGAGCCGTTCGCTCAGCCGGATGTAGGGACGGTCGAGCGCATGGGTGTAGAGCATTGTGTTAGCGAGCACTCGCTTCACGTAATCGCGAGTCTCGTTGTAGGGAATCGTTTCGACCCAGACCGCGCCTTCCAGCGCGCCCGATACCGGTCGCCACGCCTTCGCGCGCCGCGGACCTGCATTGTATGCGGCGGCGGCGAGCGCAGGCAGGCTGTCCAGGCGATCCTGCCAGTACTTGAAGTAGAAAGCGCCGAACTGGGTGTTCAGGCCGACGTTGGCGATCCGCGCGGGGCTGTAGTCGTCGCGGGCGAGTTGGCGCGCGATCCAGCGCGCCGTGCCCGGCATCAGTTGCAGCAGCCCGACCGCGCCCGCGCCGGACACGATGTTGGCGATGAAGCGCGATTCCTGCCGTGCGATCCCGTACAGAAGCTCCTCGTCGAGGCCCTGGTCGCGCGCCGCCGCCTCGAATTCCGCGCGATAGGGCGTCAGGTAGCGCAATGCGAAGTCGAAACGCGTCGCGGCGCGCTCGGCGGTGTTGATCGCGCGGTCGTAGAGCCCGGCGCGGCGCGCGTATTCGGCGGCCACCAGCAACCCATCGTCGTCGAGCCCCCGGATTGCCCAGGTCCACTCGCGCAGCGATTCGGGACGCAGGTCGAGCTGCGCCAGCTCGACCGCCCGCTGCACGCCAGGCTTCGCGCCGAACGCATCCAGGGCCGCGGCGTCGGGCTTCGGGGCGTCGCTGCGCTTCAGCGCGGCGAGCTGCGCGGCCCCCTGCCCCAGTGCCTCGGCAGCGAGCAGGCCGTAGTAATGGAGATCGCCCAGGAGCTCGGTGTACACGCTGCGCGCGGCGTCGCCGCGGCCGCTTGCGGCGAGCGAGCGCGCCCACCAGTAGCGCCAGACGGGTTGCTGCTGCAGGTCGGTCGGCAACGCATCGATGGCGCGCGCAACGTCGTCCCACGCGAGCACGCGCAACGCGGCGCGCACGCGCCAGACTCGCCAGTCCTGCGCATCCTGCGCGTCGATCGCCGCTCCGCCGTCGTGAACCTCCTTGAACCATTGGTTGGCGCGCGCATCGAGCTGGCGCGCTCCGTGATAGGCGATGCGGAGATTGCCGTAGTTGCGGTCGGCCTCGTCCATTCGACCGTGCCATCTCAGCCAGCCTTCGCGTGCCGCGGATGCGTTCCGGAGGGCGGCACGATCGAGCGCGTAGAGCGCCAACTCGCGCGAGGCCGGCGTCTTCAGCGAGAACTTTCCCTTTGCGACGGCGCGCAGCGGATCGCGATCGACTTCGGCGAACTCGCGCGCGGTGATCCGCCGGTTGCCCGGCATGTCGTCGGCGATCGCATGGGCGAGCCGAAGGTTGCCCGCCGCCGTTGCAAGGCGGAATCGCTCGCGCCGGTCGGCGAGGGTGAGGTCCCCGCCGGCGATCAGCGCGGCGAACAGCGGCTGGCAGGCATCGGGCGTCGTCTTGCCGGTGAACCACAGCGGTCTTGCCGCCGCGAGGGCGGCCGCGCCGTCGCGCTGCCAGCGATACTGGATCCCGTAGCACTGCAACTCGGTGTCCTGGCCCGACGGCGGTGGATAGTCGATGGCGAAGTCGGTCCAGTCGCCGCGTTTGCCCAGCGATTTCAGCCAGTCGGAGCGCAGGCGATCGGCGAGCGGCCCGTCTGGATAGCGGGCGAGGAAACCGTGCACGGCCTGTGCGCTCGCGTCGTCGATCCGAGAGTCGATCTGCCAGAACTCGACGTAGCGGGCGAGCGGATGGGCCGCGAGCGCAGGAGCGAGGGCGTCGAGCCTCGCCCAGTCGCCGCGGTCATAGGCGGCGCGGGCGGCGAGGAAATCAGCGTCGGACTGCGCAACTGCCGCGGTCGACGCGACGAGCAGCAGACACGCTGCGAGCGACCTCGTTGCGCGCGCAAGGCGGTGGATCGTGAACAGGCTCACGGCGTCATTGTCCCGAAGCGCGCGTCTCGACACAACCTCGCCGCAGCCGGGATTCGATGAGCGGCCCGTGGGGCTGCCGGGCGGTGACCCGGACGTTGCGCCGCCGCGACGGCCGCGGGCAAATGTCCTGTGGCCGCGGCGCTTGAGCTAGAATCCGCGTCGACATCCGTCGACTGGAATCACGCATGGCACTGCGCAAGGCGGCGCCCCTGATCGGCCTGGTCATGGGCAGCGACAGCGATTGGGACGTGATGAAGCATGCGGCTGCGCAGCTGGATGCGCTGGGCGTCGCCTACGAGGCCCGCGTCCTGTCCGCGCACCGGATGCCCGACGACATGTTCGAGTATGCGGAGGATGCCGGGCCCCGGGGCCTGCGCGCGATCATCGCCGGTGCCGGCGGCGCGGCCCACCTTCCCGGCATGCTGGCGTCGAAGACCCTGGTTCCGGTCCTGGGCGTCCCGGTGCCGTCCAAATACCTGCGCGGCGAGGATTCGCTGCTGTCGATCGTCCAGATGCCCAAGGGCATACCCGTCGCGACGTTCGCGATCGGCGAAGCCGGGGCGGCGAATGCCGCGCTGTTCGCCGTCGCCGTCCTCGCCGCGACCGACCCGTCGCTGGCAAGGAAGCTCGCGGCGTTGCGCCAGAAACAGACCAGCGCCGCGCGCGCGATGCGCGTACCCCCTGCGGCGTGAGCGAGCGCGCGCAGCGCCCGGACGACGAGCCGCAGGCACGGCCGCCGATCGTGCCCGGAGAATGGCTGGGGCTGCTCGGAGGCGGCCAGCTCGGCCGCATGTTCTGCATGGCGGCCCAGAGCCTCGGCTACCGGGTCGCCGTCCTCGATCCCGGACGCGAGAGCCCGGCGGGCAGCGTTGCCGATCGGCATGTATGCGCCGACTACCTCGATCCGCAGGGCCTTTCCACGCTGCGGGAGGCGTGCCGCGCGGCAACGACCGAGTTCGAGAATGTCCCGGCCGCCGCGCTCGAGTTTCTCGCGCGCGACCTGCGCGTGACTCCGGGGGCCGCCAGCGTCGCGATCGCCCAGGACCGGATCAGCGAAAAGTCTTTCCTGTCGGGCAGCGGATTCGCGGTCGCGGCTTTCACCGTGCTGCGTGACGACGCCGACGTCGTCCAGGTCGCCGCCTCGCTCCTGCCCGGCATCGTCAAGAGCGCGCGGCTGGGCTACGACGGCAAGGGGCAGCTGCGGGTCGCGACGCGCGACGACGTGGCGGCGGCCTTCGCGACCATGGGCCGGACCGCCTGCGTGCTCGAGAAGCGGATCGAGCTCGAGCGCGAGCTCTCGGTCGTCGTCGCGCGCAGCGACGGCGGCGAGACGGCGACCTGGCCGGTAGCCGAGAATCGCCATCGCGACGGGATCCTGGACGTGTCGATCGCGCCGGCGCGCATCGGCGCCGACCTCGCCGCCCGGGCGCGCGAGACTGCAACCGCAGTCGCCGACGCGCTCGACTACCG
Organism: Betaproteobacteria bacterium; assembly: GCA_027307095.1. Lineage (GTDB taxonomy): Bacteria > Pseudomonadota > Gammaproteobacteria > Burkholderiales > Casimicrobiaceae > VBCG01. The sequence goes on from DAHUXO010000224.1 coordinate 6,010, forward strand.
CGGCGTGCTCTGCGTCGAGATGTTCGTCGCGACGGACGGCCGGTTGCTCGTCAACGAGATCGCGCCGCGCCCGCACAACAGCGGCCATTACACGATCGACGCCTGCGTGACCTCGCAGTTCGAGCAGCAGGCCCGGGTGCTCGCCGCGTTGCCGCTCGGCGACACGTCGCAGCACACGCCTGCGGTGATGGTCAACCTGCTGGGCGACATCTGGTTCCAGGACGAAGGACAGCGCGAGCCGCGCGAGCCCGACTGGAGGCGCGCGCTCGCGCATCCCGCCGCGAAGCTCCACCTCTACGGCAAGCGCGAAGCGCGGCGAGGACGCAAGATGGGGCACGTCACCTGCCTCGGCGGCACGCTCGACGAAGCGCTCGCGACGGCGCGCGCGATCAAGCGCGAACTGCGCATCCCCGACGCCGACCGGCTGTGAGCGACGCCCCGCTCGCCGGTATCCGCGTCCTCGACCTGACGCGGCTCTTGCCGGGGCCGATGTGCACGCTTCACCTGGCGGATCTGGGCGCCGACGTCGTCAAGATCGAGGACACCGGTGCGGGCGACTACGCTCGGACGCTTTCATCCGGTCCGCAGGCTGCGTCGCGCCGCGGTATGACCGCGTGGTACCGGGCGATCAACCGCAACAAGCGCTCGCTCGCCATCGACCTCAAGTCGCCGCGCGGACGCGACGCGTTCCTGGCGCTGGCGAAGGACGCCGACATCGTCGTCGAAGGATTCCGTCCCGGCGTAGTCGCGGCTCTCGGCATCGGCCACGATGACCTGCTCGCACTCAACCCGCGGCTCGTCTATTGCTCGCTGTCCGGTTATGGCCAGACCGGCCCGCGGGCAACGCTCGCCGGTCATGACATCAACTATCTGGGCTACGCGGGCGTCCTCGACCAGACCGGCGCTCGCGACGGCCCCCCTGCGCTCGCGAACCTGCAGATCGCCGACCTGCTCGGCGGTGCGGCGACCGCTGCGATCGGCATCCTCGGTGCACTGATCGGCGCGTTGCGCCATGGCCGGGGCCGCTACATCGATGTCGCGATGGCCGATGCCGTGCTGGCACACCAGATCTTCGCGCTGGGTGCGCTCGAGGACACGGGCCGCGTCGCAGCGCGCGGCGCCGACCTCCTGACCGGCGGCGTCCCCTGCTACGGCGTCTACGAGACCAGGGATTCGCGCTGGCTCGCCGTCGGCGCGCTGGAGGCGAAATTCTGGCGGGCGCTGTGCGCGACGCTCGGACGCGGCGACCTCATCCCCGGCCAGTTCGCGACGGGAGACGACGGCGCACGGGTGCGCTCCGAGCTCGAAGCGCTGTTCGCGGCCGACACGCTCGCCGGCTGGACCGCACGCCTCGCCCACGTCGACTGCTGCGTGAGCCCGGTGCTGACTTTCGACGAAGCACTCGCCGATGCGCAATTCCGCGCCCGCGGGATGGTTGTGACCGGGAGGGACGGCTCGCGCCAGTACGTGCCGCCCTTCAGGCTCGAACCGCCGGCAGCGCCCGCGACACGCAATGCCCCGCGCCACGGCGAGCATTCGCGCGAGGTCCTCGCCGAGGCGGGACTTGGAGAAGCGGCGATCGACGCGCTGATCGCCGACGACGTCGTCAGCGCCGCTTCGTAGCGGCAGGCCGCGTGGCCCCCGGCGGCAGGGCCGCGACGCGCGCGTATTCGGGGTCGTCGAAACGATTGCCGGCGCGGGCGTAGCCCAGCGCCATGTCGGTCGCATCGACGCCCCAGAAGAGCTCGCCGTCGACCGACAGCGTCGGCACGCCGAACACGCCGCGCGCGAGCGCCTGGTCGGTTTGCCGCCGCAGCGCATCCTTGACCGCGGGGTCGGCGATGCGCAGCGACGCGTCGGGCAGGCCGAGATCGGCAGTGAGCTCGCTCCACTCGATCGGCAGGTCGGGCAGCCTTCCGTCGCGCCAGACGAAGCGAAAGATCCGCGTGATCGCGTCCATCCGGCAGTCGCAGGCATGCGCGAGGCGCAGCAGCGGCAGCGGATTGAACGGATGCGCATGCGGGAAGCGCAGCGGAATGCCCATCGATTTCGCCTGCCAGACGACGAAGCGGTAAGTGAAGGCGCGCTTGGCCGGAATCTCGGCAGGACCCCGCTGCCCGAGGGCGTCGAGGATCGCCGCGAACAGCACCGGGCGCGGGTGCACCGACGCCGCATGCGGCTGCAGCCGCTCGCATTGCAGATACGAGAACGGCGACACGAAGTCGAAATACCATTCGATCACGCCGGTCTCCGAATCACGTGCGGTGGCCTGCAGGATTGCAGAAGCTGCGGGTGATCAACGCGGGCCCGCGGCATCGGTGCGGCCTTCGAGCTCGTCGCGCCGCCGGGCGATCGCGAACCAGACCTCGCGACGGGCGTCGTCGTCGAGAGTGCCCCACGCGGCGATCTCGTCCAGCGTGCGCAGGCAGCCGATGCAAAGGCCGCTTGCGTCGTCCATCCTGCACACGCTGATGCAGGGCGATGCGACCCGGGCGGGTGGGGGAGGCGGCAGAGGCGAGGCACCGCGGCTGGAGCTGCTCATGCTTCCAGCGGCTGCTTCGCGTCCAGCGCGCGCGCGACGCGCGAAGCGCTCGCGCGCACGAGGAACTCCGAGATGAAGCGCCCTGCGCGGCGCAGCGCCGTCATGTCCACGCCGGTCGCGATGCCTAGACCCTCGAGCAGGTAGAGAACGTCCTCGCTCGCGACGTTGCCGGTCGCGCCCTTCGCATACGGGCATCCGCCGAGTCCCGCCACCGAGCAGTCGAAGGTCGCCACCCCCATCTCCAGGGCTGCGTAGACGTTCGCGAGCGCCTGGCCGTAGGTGTCGTGGAAATGACCGGCGAGTGCGGCGACCGGCACGCGCTCGCCGACGCGACGGATCAACGCCCGGGTCCTGCCCGCCGTGCCGGTGCCGATGGTGTCGCCCAGCGACACCTCGTACGCACCCATCGCGTGGAGCGCCGCTGCGACGTCGGCGACCGCTGCCGCGTCGACGTCGCCTTCGTAGGGGCAGCCCAGCACGCAGGACACATAGCCGCGGACGCGCATGCCTCGCGGCTTCGCGGCAGCGAACACCGGACGCGCGCGCGCGAGGCTTTCGGCGATCGTGCAGTTGATGTTGCGCTTGGAGAAGGATTCCGACGCCGCGACGAAGACGGCGACCTCGTCGGCGCCCGCGGCGAGCGCCGACTCGAAACCCTTGAGATTGGGGGTCAGCACCGGGTAGCGGACGCCGGGCTTGCGCGTGATGCGCGCAATCACGTCGGCGGCATCGGCCATCTGCGGCACCCACTTGGGCGACACGAACGACGTCGCCTCGACCGCGGGGAAACCCGCGCCGGCCAGCATGTCGATCAGCGCCACCTTGACGTCGGTGGGCACGATGGCCTGCTCGTTCTGGAGGCCGTCGCGGGGGCCGACCTCGACCAGCCGCACCCTGCGCGGCAGCTGCGCGGCTGCCTCGATGTCCGTCCGGCGATCGGGTGCCTCGGGCGTCACGGCTCCTCCGCGTCGATGTCGACGAGGTCAGCGCCTTCGGCGACCCGGTCGCCGACCGCGTAGTTCACGGCGACGACGCGGCCCCTCGAGGGCGCCGCGATCGTGTGCTCCATCTTCATCGCCTCGAGAACGACCAGCGGCGCCCCCTGGTCGACGCGATCGCCCGCCTTCACCAGGACCGCGACGACGGTCCCCGACATCGGCGCAGTCAGACGCCCGCCGTGCTCGTCGACCTCGCCCGCGTGGGAGAGAGGATCGATGCACGTCAGGCGGACGCGACCGCCGTCCGCGAACACGTGGCGGATGTCGCCCTCGGGCACGACCTTCGCGTCGAAGACCTGCCCGCCCACGGCGATGACCAGCCGCCCGTCGCGCCGCTCGAACGTCGCGTCGATGGCGCCATCACCGCTGCCGGACACCGCGGCATCCCCGGCGATCGCGACCCTGCCCTTCCCGCGCGGCACGAGCGCCAGCGCGTGCTCGCCGTGAGCGTCGGCGAAGGTCATCGCGATCCGGTGCGTGGCGCTGCCGTTCCACCAGGCATCGACGTCGTTCCATGGCGAATTCGGGTCGGCGGACGCGGCGGCCGATGCCTGCGCCGCGTCGCAGAGGCCCGAGAACTCCGCGAGCGCGGCGGCTACGAGCGCCTGCGCATTTGCAGCCGCCGGCGGCGCGAGCAGGCCGTCGCGATTGGTTTCGATCAATCCCGTGTCGAGGCGGGCGTTGGCGAACGCGTCGTGGGCGACGACGCGCTCTAGGAGCGCCGCGTTCGTCGTCACGCCGGCGACCTCGCAGTGGCGCAGCGCCCGCAGCAGTCCCTGGCGCGCGCGCTCGCGGTCCTCGCCCCAGGCGATCACTTTCGCGAGCATCGGGTCGTAGAACAGGCTCACCTCGTCGCCGGCCCGATACCCGGTGTCGACGCGAACGCGCGAGCTTTCGTCGGGCATCCGCCAGTGGACGATGCGACCGGTCGACGGCAGGAATCCGCGTTCGGGATCCTCGGCATAGAGGCGCGCCTCGATCGCATGCCCGCGGATCGTCAGCGCATCCTGCGCCAGGGGCAGCGGCTCACCGGCCGCGACGCGAAGCTGCCATTCGACCAGGTCGAGGCCGGTGATCATCTCGGTGACCGGATGCTCGACCTGCAGGCGCGTGTTCATTT
>DAHUXO010000228.1 GCA_027307095.1 Betaproteobacteria bacterium
GCGCGAGCATCGGCGCAAGGAGAGTATCCGGATCGCCTGGAATGGCAGCTTCTACGACGTCGACAGCTGGGCCATACCGGTGGGCACGCCGAGAAGCGCCGATGCCTACAAGTTCATCGCGTTCGCGAGCAGGGCCGAGAATCAGAAGTCGCTGTCGGAACAGTTGCCGTACGGTCCCACGAATCGGAAAGCGCTCGCGTTGCTCGACGCCGGTCTGGCCCGCGAGATGCCGTCCGCCGAGGGCACGTTCGGACAAGCGGTCAGGGTCGACACGCAGTTCTGGATCGACCATGGCACGGAGCTGGAACGACGCTTCGACGCCTGGGCGCCGCCTCTGTGCCGCCAGCAGACCGACGAAGACGAGGCGTACGTCAACCAGAGCCGCTGCCAGGACATCCTCGGCAGAATGCGCGGCGTCGCCGACCCCGGGCGGAAATCGCAATGAGGCGCTGAGAGCGGCGTCGGGTTCCGCTGCGCTCGGGGCGTGGAGCCGGCGCGCTGTCATGCGCGCCGCTCCGCGAGGTCGATCGTCTTCCGGACCGGCGCCCGTCAGCCTTTCCCGCCCTGACACGCCGGCACCTGGGTCTGCGGCGGCAGGTTGCCCTTCGGCGGCGGCACGCCGGCTGCGAGGCCCGCCTGCAGCAGCCGCGCCTGCTGGTCTGCCGCATCTTCGCAGAGCATCAGCCGGGCCCTGACCAGGCCGTCGACGGCGCGGATCACTGCGCTGTAATACTCGCCGAACGACGGATAGCGCTCCTCGACCGATGGGCGCGGATCGCCCGACGCGATGCGCTCGGCTTTCGTCTTCGCGAAAGGAATGTACTGGCCGGAAGCTTCGCAACCGTCGTTCGCCTGCGGACCTGCGCGCAATCCCCAGCCGGTATACGTGGCCAGGGGAACGGTGACATCCGGCAGGCGCACGCCGGCGATGTCGTTGCCATCGCTGTCGGTCGTCGGCACGTAGCTCGGGTAGATCGGTCCGTTGGCCGGATTGTCCTCGTAGGGAGGCGTGATCACCGGAGGATTGATGGTCGGGATGCCGGTCGTGTAGAAATTCGCCCCGTAGTTGAGCAGGTAGCGCGTCGTCTTCAGGCCGGTGTACAGCACGCCGGGGATATCGGGAAAGCCGACCCCGGATTGCGGAAGGGGCGGCACCAGCGTCCCATCCGCGAGCTTCGGCACGCGACTCGGCGGCGGCGCCACGCCGTTCGCCCAGTCGTCGAGGGCCAGGAACAGCGCGCGCTGGATCGGGGCCGAATTGAGGGGGTTCTGCAGTTGCTGGCAGACGCCTTTCGATGCGCCGTTGCCGACGCCGTGCTGGTGACTGGAAATGAAGTAATTGCGCGCGTACGGGGAATCGGGAAGGTCCTTGGTGCCGCCTGGATCCGTCGTCAGCAGCGACGCCGCCTTGACCCAGTATTCGTTCGCGGAATAGATCTCGACCGCCAGCGGGCAGGTGTCGGTTGCTGCGCAACGCGTGTAGCGGCTGTCGGTCTTGCCCGTGATCGGATCGGTGGTGGTGACATTGGCGAACGGAAACAGCCCTTCGAGGTACAGCAGATCCTGGCGGTTGCGATTGGTGCGCTTGGTCTCCGACCAGCGATAGTTCATGTTGAGACCGTCGCCCGCCCCGATCCATTGCATCATCCCGTCGAAAACCTTCCTGCCGTTCTCATCCTCGTTGAACCCGAGATGGGTGAAGTCGTTGAGGGTGCGGGCGGGCTGCGAAAGCGTCTCCGTGTAGATCCGGGTCACGTCGCCGGCCAGCGGGTTCGGCGTGCCGAAGTCGTCCGCTGCCGCGTATCGCAGGAACGAATTGAAGTCGCGGATCGCGGCGAGCCCCAGGCCATTGACCGTCGGATTCTTCGCGACGTAGGAAAACTCGTAGATGTCGTTGTTGACGAAGTTGCCGGAGGTCAGCTTGATCGCCGTCCCGGTCGCATCGGTGTAGGCCCAGCCCGAAGCCGGAACCACCACCGGCGGGTCGTCGAGGTGCACGCGATGGGTCAGCGTCGCGCTCGCCGGGTCCTGGCTCAGCGTGGCTGCGGGATAAACCAGTCCGAACGAGGCGGCTCCGGTCACGATGTAATCGTAGGCAGGTCCGGTGATCGTCGAGCCGTCGGGGTTGGTCGCGACGGGCAGATCGGCGGTCGCGGTGACGGTGGTCGGGTTCGTGGTCAGGTTGTCGAGCGCGTTCTCCCAGCCGCTCCATACGGTCGTGTAGCCGCGCGGCCAGAGAAAGGACTTGCCGAGGTCCGCCGGATTGGTGATGGTCGCGCCCGGATCGTTTCCGCCTGGGCTGCGGTTCATCGTCGCGTAGGTCTTGCCGCCGCGGTTCGGCGGCTCGTACATCATCTGGTGATTGCCCTTGCTGAGGTCGAGCGGCTTCAGGATGTAGAAGTTGTGCCGATACTCGACCTTGCCTGCGGCGTTTCGGGGCGCGAGCTGGATGTCGGTGATGACGGCGTTCAAGGGAGCGGTCGGATCGACCTCGCCGTAGGCGATGCCGATGATCCTTTCATACTGCCCGACGCCGGCGAACGAATAGCCTCCGAAGGCGGTCGTCCGCGACAGGATCTCGATCTTGGTGGTTCGTGCATCTGCCGCGGGGGCCGCGACCACTGCGAGGCTCGCCGACAGAGCTGCCGCGATGCTCGATTTCAGCAGCAGGCGTGTCCGCCATTGCGGTGCCCTGCGGAACGGAATGCGTCGATCGGTCGTTGCCATCGTGCTCTCCTCCCTCGTTGACGTGATTGTTCCGCCGCGGATCGGCGGAGCTTGCAGTGTTCCGATGCGGGCTGCCGCAGGCATGACGCAGGCGGCCTATCGTGGGCATCATCCCCCTCACGGCTCGAATAGCGGCCGATTTCCGGCCGTGCGCATGGGCGCAGTCGAACGGCGCCCATTGCGGGTGCCGTGCCGCCGAAGGCGGCGAACCTGGATTCAATCTAGGCGCGCGGCCGACGGGATGTCAAACGGATTCGCGATCGCGACTTAACGCAATCGTAACGGGATGTGTCGTAGCGCCGGTGCTGCCGGCGCAACATGCTGCATCGCGCCATGCTGGAATTCGGCGGGCATTGGCCGGAGGCGCAGTGGCCTTTGCCAACGCTTTCGATGCCGCCATGCCGCACTGCGGCATGGCGGCGTGCACCGCTAGCGGCGCGTGGTTGCCGGTCCTTGCCGCAGCTGCTTGCCCACCGCGAGCAGGAAGCGCAGTGTGTCCTGCGACTCCGGGTCGCGCATCAGGTGCCACAGCCCGCCGAGCCCGCCCGCCGATGGCTGGGCGGCGCGGCTCGCCGCCGCGGCGTCGTCGACCGACTGCAGCAAATCCTGAACCATGGCCAGGCGTTCGATCAGCTGCGGCAGCATC
>DAHUXO010000230.1 GCA_027307095.1 Betaproteobacteria bacterium
ACATGTTCATCATGATGAACCTCGCGCGATTCTCGGTGGGGATGGAAGGCGTGGGGCTCTCCGAGCGAGCGTATCAGCGCGCGGTCGCCTACGCCCGCGAGCGCGTCCAGGGCAGGCCGGTCGGCGTGGAGCGCGTCGCGAAAGGGGTGCCGATCATCGAGCATCCGGACATCCGCCGCATGCTGATGACCATGCGGGCGTACACGGAAGCGATGCGCGCCATCGGCTACGTGACTGCCGCCGCGATGGACAATGCACGGCATGCGCCGAGTGCCGAGCTGCGCAATGAGCACCAGGCGTTCGTCGATTTCATGATCCCGATCGTCAAGGGTTGGTGCACGGAGATCGCGCAGGAGGTCACCTACCTCGGTGTCCAGGTGCATGGCGGCATGGGTTTCATCGAGGAAACCGGGGCGGCGCAGCATTACCGTGACGCGCGGATCAGTACGATCTACGCAGGGACGACCGGCATCCAGGCCAACGACCTGATCGGGCGCAAGACCGCTCGCGACGGCGGTGCGGTCGCGCGGTCCGTGGCGAAGCAGATCGCGCACGTTGCCGCCGATTGCGCGTCCGCCGCGGACCCGTCGCTGCAGGCGATCGGCCTGCGCCTGGGCGCGGCCTGCCGCGCGCTGGAGGGCGCCATCGACTGGGTGGCAACGAGCTACGGCACGGACACGCGCGTCGCCCATGCAGGCGCGGTGCCGTATCTCGAGCTGTGGGGCCTGACCGCGGGCGCATGGCAGCTGGCGCGCGCGGCACTGGTCGCCGCAGGCCGCCTGCGCGACGGCAGCGGCGACACCGGGTTCTGGAGCGCCAAGCTCGCGACCGCACGCTATTACGCCGAGGCGGTGCTGCCGCAGGCTGCGGCCTGCGCGCGCGCGATGGCAGACGGCAGCGCCAGTGCGCTGGCGCTGAAGACCGAGCAGTTCTGACCTCGTCCGCTGCGCTCCCCGCATGCCGACCCCGGATCGTTCGTCCTTCTATTCCGAACTGGAACGCCAGCTCGACCAGGCGCGTGCCAGCGGCCTGTACAAGACCGAGCGCGTCCTGCTGTCGCGACAGGGGCCCGAAGTGATGGGCGACGACGGCGTCCTGCGGATCAATCTCTGCTCGAACAACTACCTCGGGCTCTCCGGGGACGATGAACTGGTCGAGGCCGGGATCGAGACGCTGAAGGCCTTCGGCTACGGCATGTCGTCGGTGCGCTTCATCTGCGGGACCCAGAGCATCCACAAGACCCTGGAGAAGCGACTCGCCGGATTCGTGGGAACCGAGGATGCCATCCTCTATGCCGCCGCATTCGATGCCAACGGGGGACTCTTCGAGTGCCTGCTCGACGACTGCGACGCCGTCGTCTCCGACGAGCTGAACCACGCGTCAATCATCGACGGCATCCGGCTGTGTCGCGCGCAGCGGTTCCGGTATGCCCACGACGACATGGCGGATCTCGAGGCGAAGCTGCGGGACGCCGCCTCGTGCCGGTACCGGATCATCGCGACCGACGGCGTGTTCTCGATGGACGGGACGATCGCGCGTCTCGACGCGATCTGCGATCTCGCCGATCGCCACGACGCGCTGGTGATGGTCGACGACAGCCACGCGACCGGATTCATGGGCAGGACCGGCCGGGGAACGCACGAGCACCATGGGGTGATGGAGCGCGTCGACATTGTCACCGGCACGCTGGGCAAGGCGCTCGGCGGCGCGATGGGAGGTTTCACGGCAGGCCGCAAGACGCTGGTCGACATGCTTCGGCAGCGGTCGCGGCCTTATCTCTTCTCCAACAGCCTGGCACCGGTGATCGTCGGGACGTCGCTACATGTCCTCGACCGCCTGACCGGATCGACCTCGCTGCGGGACCGCCTGTTCGACAACGCGGTCCACGTGCGCGGAGCGCTGGCGAAGATGGGATACACGCTCAAGCCCGGCACGCACCCGATCATTCCGGTGATGGTGTTCGATGCACCGCTCGCGCAGCAGCTCGCGGACAGCCTCTACCGGTCCGGCGTGCTCGTATCGGGTTTCTTCCACCCGGTCGTTCCGCTGGGCCAGGCCCGCGTCCGGGTGCAGGTCTCGGCCGCGCATACGCGCGCGCAACTCGACCGATCGATGGAGGCGTTCGCCGCCGCGGGCCGCGCGCTCGGAATCCTGCGGGCGGGGTGATCCGGGTGGCCCGCGTCCTGGTGATCGGCGCCAGAGGCCAGATCGGAAGCGAGCTGGTCCACGCCCTCCCGCGTCGGGTTCGTGACGCTCGACACCCTCGATCGCGCGACGCTGCGCGACATCGTCGGGCGCCACCGGATCGATCAGGTCTATCAGCCCGCGGCGCTGTTGTCGGCGAGCGGCGAAGCGGTGCCGTTGAGGACGTGGACGCTCAACGTCGACGGATTGATCAATGTGCTCGCGATCGCGCGCGAGGGACGCGTGTCGCGCGTGTTCTCGCCCTCGTCGATCGCCGCGTTCGGGCCGCACAGCCAGCGCGACGCCACGCCGCAGTGGACACCCATGGATGCCGGAACGATGTATGCCATCAGCAAGGTTGCCGGTGAACGGCTGTGCGAATACTACTTCTCCAGGTACGGCGTCGACGTCAGGAGCATTCGGTATCCAGGCGTTCTCGGCGGCAGGACGCCGCCCGGAGGCGGTACGACCGACTACGCGATCGAGATGCTCCGGGCGGCAAGGCGGGGCGAGCCTTACCGCTGCTTCCTCGCGCCAGGCACGCGCCTGCCGATGATCTGCATGCCGGACTCCCGCCGGGCGATCGCCGATACCTGGCCGCGCGCGATCGACGACACGGAAGCGCGCAGCGATTGGGGATGGAAACCGCGGTTCGATTTCGATCGACTTGTGGCCCACATCTGGGAGACGACCCCGCGCAGCTGGTGAACGGCGTACCGGCCGCGCCATGCTTGGCCGGACCGCGTTGCCCGCGCCTCGGGTGCGAGGTATCCTTGACCCGTTCGCGGTGGGCCGTCGGTCACGATGCGGAATGTCGCCCACGGCGGTCTCAGGGAGCGGGTCATGTCGATCTACGGCGGACGCCGAGGGTGGAAGGACTTCAACGACGTCTTCCAGAAGCGCGCGGCGGGCGGCGGGCCGGGCGAGACTGCTGCCTCGGCCGCGGCCGCCGGCGACGGATGGCTGGACGCGCGCAGGGCCGCTCCCGCGAACTATCTCCTCCCATCGACCCGCAAGTGGATCGAAAGTCTCCCGGCCGACGTGCATCCGAACGCGCTGGCCAGCCGCTATCCGAGAATCGTCAACCTGATCGCGGCGCAATGGACCGACCACGGCGCCTGCCCGCTATTGTTCGAGGATCTCCTGGGCGATCGCCGCGGCGGGCGCGCGGGATTCCCGCCCGACGTCCTCCGCGACCTCGTTTGCCTGCAGGAATTCTGGTTCAACGGTCACGGTCTGCGCTGAGCGCGGGCGCCGGCAAGGCAGTGCAGCACGGCGCAGGTGCGCGACTGCGCGCTCAGTAACGCGCATTGCCGGGAGTCCTCGGAAACGGAATGACGTCCCGTACGTTGGCGAGGCCCGTCACGTAGGCGATCGTGCGCTCGAAGCCGAGCCCGAATCCGGCGTGGGGCACGCTGCCGTAACGGCGCAGGTCCCGATACCAGCCGTAATGCGCGGCGTCGAGCCCCGCTTCGGCCAGGCGCGCGTCGAAGACGTCGAGGCGCTCCTCGCGCTGGCTGCCTCCGATGATCTCGCCGATGCCCGGCGCGAGCACGTCCATCGCCGCGACGGTCCTGCCGTCGTCGTTGACGCGCATGTAGAACGCCTTGATCTCCTTCGGATAGTTCATCACGATCACCGGCTTGCCGACGTGCGTCTCCGACAGGTAGCGCTCGTGCTCCGATTGCAGGTCGATGCCCCATCGGACCGGGAACTCGAACTTCTGCTTCGCGCGCTCGAGGATGCCGACGGCCTCCGAATAGTCCATGCGCGCGAATTCCGAATCGACGATGCCCTGGAGCTTGGCGATCAATCCCTTCTCGATGCGTTCGTCGAAGAAAGCCAGGTCGTCGGCGCGCTCGGTCAGCACTGCGCGGAACGTGTGCTTCAGCAGCGCTTCGGCCAGCGTCGCGTCGTCGGCGAGGTCGGCGAAGGCGATCTCCGGCTCGACCATCCAGAACTCCGCCAGATGCCGGCTGGTGTTCGAGTTCTCGGCGCGAAACGTCGGGCCGAACGTGTAGACCTTCGACATCGCCATGCAATAGGTCTCGACGTTCAGCTGCCCGGAAACCGTCAGGAAGGCTTCGCGCCCGAAGAAGTCGGCGCCGAAGTCGACTCCGCCGTCGGGCCGTCGCGGCAGATTCATCAGGTCGAGGGTCGATACCCGGAAAAGCTCGCCAGCGCCTTCGGCGTCGGAAGCGGTGATGATCGGCGTGTTGACCCAGAAGAAACCGTTGTCGCTGAAGAACCGGTGGATCGCCTGCGCGACCGTATGGCGCACGCGCGTCACGGCGCCGATCACGTTGGTCCGGGGCCGCAGGTGCGCGACCTCGCGCAGGAACTCGAGGGTATGCGGCTTGGGCTGGATCGGGTACGAATCGGGATCCTCGACCCAGCCGACGACGCGGATTGCCGTCGCCTGCATCTCGAAAGGCTGGCCCTTGGCAGGCGAGGGCACGACGCTGCCGGTCGCTTCGACCGCGCAGCCCGCCGTGAGATGGAGCACCTCGCTCGCGTAATTCGGCAACGCGCTGGGCACGACGACCTGCACCGGATGGAAGGCCGACCCGTCCGAAACGTGCACGAACGAAATGCCCGCCTTCGAATCGCGGCGGGTCCGCACCCAGCCCCTGAGGGTGACGGCGCGGTCGGCGGGCGCGCGGCCGGCCAGGATGTCGGCGCAAGCCATCGTGGTCATCGGAACCTCCGGCAAAAACCTGGAACTCTACCGCGGATGGCGCGGTTCCGCGATCACGTCCAGCCGGCGACGGACGCGAGGGATTCGTAGATCCCGGGCGCCGCGGCGATCACCGCCCCGCCGGCGCGCATCCCGCGCGGCCCGGGATAAGGCAGCACGCGTCCGCCGGCTTCCCCGACCAGCAGCAGGCCGGCGGCCGCATCCCAGGGGTGCATGTGCGGCTCGACATAGGCGTCGAAGCGGCCCGCGGCGACGTGCGCCAGCATCAGTGCGCCTGCCCCGTGATCCTTGACTTCGGAACCTGCGGCGATCAGTTCGCGGCGCAGGCGCAGATGCGCCTCGAGATCCTGCCGCGCAACGTGGCCGTGCATGACCAGGGCGCGATCGAGCGACGCGCACGACGACACCCGCATCGCCTGGCCGTTGACGGTCGCACCCCGCCCGGCGACCGCGAAGAACAGCTCGTCGTGCAGCGGATCGTGAACCGCGCCGATCCGGCAGACGCCGTCCTCGACGAAGGCGATCGACACGCACCAGTACCGCACCCCGTGGACGAAGTTGAGCGTGCCGTCGATCGGATCGACGATCCACGTGCGCTGCGCGATGTCGCCGCCGGTTTCCTCGCCCAGCATGGCATCGTCCGGAAAGGCCGCTGCGAGCTGCGAGCGGCACAGCAGTTCCACCGAGCGGTCCGCGACGCTGACCCAGTCCTGCAGCACGCCCTTGGATTCGGCCGTGTAATCGAGCTCGCGCTCGAAGTATCGGCGGGCGAGCGCGCCTGCGTCGCGCGCGAGTCGCTGCGCGAACCGGGTGCGCAGGTCGAAACCGCGATCGTCCATCATGGCGGTAATATTGGGCATGGCCGCAGGGACGTCAACCTGAAGCACGCAGTCGCTTCCTCTGGATCATGGTCGTCAAGTCTCCTACACGTCGATCGCACGGGGCCGAAGTGTTCGATCTCGCCACCGGCGCGCGGCGCGCGGGCGGCGGGAGCCTGCGGATCGGGGTCGACCTGGGCGGCACCAAGACCGAGGTCATTGCGCTCGACGCGGACGGCCGCGAGCGGCTGCGCAGGCGCGAGCCGACGCCGCGGAACGACTATCTCGCGACGCTCGACCTGGTCGCAGCGCTGGTGGCCGACGCCGAGCGCGCCTGCGGCTTCGCCCCCGGCAATGCCCGCGTTGGTGTCGGCACGCCCGGCTCGGTGTCGCGTGCAACCGGGTTGCTGCGCGGCTCCAACTCGGTGTGCATGAACGGCAAGCCGGTCAAGCGCGACCTCGAGTCTCGGCTCGGACGCACGATAGCGATTGCCAACGACGCGAACTGCTTCGCGCTTTCCGAGGCGACCGACGGCGCGGGATGCGATGCCGACATCGTGTTCGGCGCAATCCTCGGAACCGGTGTCGGCGGCGGTGTGGTGATCCGCGGAGAGCTGGTCGACGGACCGAACGGCATCGCCGGCGAATGGGGCCACAACCCGCTTCCGTGGCCGGCCAGCTGCGAATGTCCTGGCCCGGAATGTTTCTGCGGACGCCGCGGCTGCATCGAGACCTGGCTTTCCGGACCGGGCCTCGTCCGCGACCACGCCGGGGTGCTGCCGACCGCCGAGTCGACGGCGAAGGACATCGTCGCGCGCGCGGCCGCCGGCGATCGCGCCTGCGAGGCGACGCTCGCGCGCTACGAGTTGCGGCTCGCGAGGTCGCTCGCCCACGTGATCAACATCCTCGATCCCGGCGTCATCGTGCTGGGCGGCGGTCTTTCCAACGTCGATCGCTGGTACGAGGCGGTGCCGCGATTGTGGGGCCGGTGGGTGTTCTCGGATCGCGTGGACACGCGGCTCCTGCGCAACCTGCACGGCGATTCCAGCGGCGTACGCGGCGCCGCTTGGATCGCGGCCTAGGCCGGGTTCGCGCCTGCGCGAGGCGACCGCGGCCTTCGGATCGCACGACCGCGCGCGACGGAAGGAGCAGGCCCGCGGATCACATTCCGCTGTAGTTCGGCCCGCCCCCGCCCTCGGGCGTGACCCAGCGAATGTTCTGCCGCGGATCCTTGATGTCGCAGGTCTTGCAGTGGACGCAGTTCTGCGCGTTGATCTGCAGGCGGCGCACCGGGCCGGGCGCCGGGGGCGTGGCGGAATCTTCCGCGGTGCCGGCCGGCTCCACGTCGACGAATTCGTAGACGCCCGCGGGGCAATAGCGTGCCTCGGGGCCGTCGTAGATCCGCAGGTTCACGTCGACGGGTATCGCCGGGTCGCGCAGTTGCAGGTGCACCGGCTGATCCTCCACGTGATTGGTGTTCGACAGGTACACAGACGACATCCGGTCGAAGGTGACGACACCATCGTATTTCGGATAGCGGATCGGCGGCATTTCCGCAGCCGGGCGCAGCGCCTCGCTATCAGGCTTGTCGTGGCGCAGCGTCCAGGGCACGAGCTTTCCGAGGCCGAGGTCGTTCAGCCACATGTGGACCCCGCCGTGCAGCGTTCCCGCCCACAGACCCCAGCGCAGCCCGGGCTTGACGTTGCGCACCTTGTACAGGTCTTCATAGACCCACGATGAGCGCCACGACGATGCGTAGTCGGCGAGCTCGTCGCGCGAGCGGTCGGCGCAAAGCGCGGCGAACGCCGACTCGGCGGCGAGCATCCCGGTCTTCATCGCGTTGTGCGAACCCTTGATCCGCGGGAGATTGACGAAACCCGCGGCGCAGCCGACCAGCGCGCCCCCGGGGAAGCAGAGCTTCGGCACCGACTGCAATCCGCCTTCGTTGATCGCGCGCGCGCCGTAGCCGATGCGCTTGCCTCCTTCGAAGGTCGGACGGATGTCCGGATGCAGCTTGAAGCGCTGGAACTCGTCGTAAGGCGACAGCTGCGGGTTCGCGTAGTTCAGGTGGACGACGAAGCCGACGGCGACCAGGTTGTCGTCGAAATGATAGGCGAACGAGCCGCCGCCGGTAGCGTCGTCGAGCGGCCATCCCTGGCTGTGCATCACCAGGCCCCGCTGGTGACATTGCGGCGCGACCTGCCAAAGCTCCTTGATGCCGATGCCGTATTTCTGCGGATCGACGTCGTCGCGCAGGTTGAACCCGCGCATCAGGTCCTGCGACAGCGTGCCCCGGCAGCCTTCCGCGAACAGCGTGTAGCGCGCCCGCAGCTCCATTCCGGGCTGGTAATCGGCCTTGTGCGATCCGTCCCTGGCGATGCCCATGTCGCCGGTCGCGACACCCGCCACTGCGCCCGTCTCGTCGTAGAGCACTTCGGACGCGGGGAATCCGGGATAGATCTCGATGCCGAGCTGCTCCGCCTGCCCGGCGAGCCAGCGGCAGACGTTGCCGAGGCTCGCGATGTAGTTGCCGTGATTGCCCATCAGCGGCGGCAGCGTCCAGTTGGGGATGCGCCAGGCCCTGCGCTCGGTCAGGACGAGAAAGCGGTCCTCGGTGACCGGCGTGCTCAACGGGGCACCCCGCGCCTCCCAGTCGGGGAACAGCTCGTCGAGTGCCTTCGGATCGATTACGGCGCCGGAGAGGATGTGGGCGCCGATCTCCGAGCCCTTCTCCAGGACGCATACCGAGATCTCGCGCGACGCGGCGGCGGCGAGTTGCTTGAGGCGAACCGCCGCGGCAAGGCCGGCGGGTCCGCCACCGACGATCACCACGTCGTACTCCATCGCTTCGCGTGTCATCGTGGACCTCGGGCGCCGCGGCGCGCCAGTCGGAAAACAGGGCTCAATTATAATGACCCGATATGGAGCAGGCACGCATCGAACGGGCACGGCTGGCGGTCCACGGCGCCGGCGCATCGACGCAGGCCCGGCGGGGCGTCCTGCGCGGATGAAGCTGCTCGCGATCCTCGCCGCACTGGGTTTCGAGCAGTGGCGGGCATTCGAATGGCGCGTGGCGATCGAGCGCGGTTTTCGCGATTATGCGCGCGCCCTCGAGCAGCGTTTCAACGGCGGTACGCGCGGGCAGGGCATCGTCGCCGCCGTCATCGCGATCGTCCCGCCGGTGGCGGCCGTCGCCCTGGTCTGGACGCTCCTCGATCGCACACATCCGTTGCTCGGTCTGCTGCTCGATATCGCGGTTCTTTACCTTCTGATGGGATTCCGGCATTTCAGCCATGCGATCTCGCTGATCATCGTCGCGCTGAAGGGCGGCGACCTCGTCGGCGCGCGTCGTGCGCTCGCTGCCTGGCGGGGTGTGTCGTCCTCCGAACTTTCGAGCCAGGACGTCGCCAGGCTCGCAATCGAGCGCGGCTTCGCGGATGCGTATCGCCAGGTGTTCGCCGTCCTGTTCTGGTTCGTGGTGCTTCCTGGTCCTGCGGGCGCAGTGTTGTACCGGACGGCGGCGCTGCTCGCGGCGCAATGGAAAGGCGTGATCCCCGGCGACGACGCCAGCATCATCGCGCGATCGCTCGAGGTCTTCGGCCGCCCCGCGCGGCGTCTGCTGTGGCTGCTCGACTGGTTGCCTGCGCGCCTCACCGCGCTGTCGTTCGCGGCGGTGGGGGATTTCGAGGATGCCGTCTACTGCTGGCGCACCCAGGCGCATCACTGGCCTGCGGCGCTGGGCGGCGAGACGATGGGCGTCGTGCTCGCGACCGGCGGTGGGGCGCTCGGGGTGCAGCTGGGCGGACCCGTGCCCGGAATCGGCGGCGAGCCCGAGTTGCGCCCGGATGTGGGCACCGGCGAACCCGTCGAGGTCGAGCTGCTGCCTTCGGCGGTCGGTCTCGTGTGGCGTGCGCTGGTGCTGTGGCTGCTGCTCGTGTTCCTGCTGTCGCTCGCGAACTGGGCGCCGTAGCGAGCCGTCGGCGGCGACGGCGCGTCGCCGCCGCCCAGGCGGCGACGGATTCGAGAATCAACGCGCGGGGTCGTGTGCCGATCGCGCCTCTCGCAGCAGCGCGTGCAGCAGCTCGACGCGCTGCGCCGCGATCCACCCGGCACGCACGGCTGCCTGCACTGCGCAACCGGGCTCGGTGTCGTGCCTGCAATCGCGGAATCGGCACTGGCCTGCGAGATCGCGCAACTCGACGAACGCGTGCTCGATCGCCGACGGTGCGCAGTGGGCGAGGCCGAACACCGTCATCCCGGGGGAGTCGACGATCCAGCCATCGTTGCCGGCGAGCCGGTAGAGCGCGGTCGACGATGTCGTGTGTCGCCCGCTGCGCAGGGCCTGCGAGATTTCGCCGATGCGCGCCCGGGTGTCCGGCAGCAGCGCGTTGATCAATGTCGACTTGCCCATGCCCGATTGCCCTATGACGACGCTGTGCTGGGACGCGATCCACGGGCGCAGTGGCGACACATCCCGCGTTGCGGAGGCGTGCAGCACGGGGTAACCGAGTCTCGCATAGGGATCGAAGCGCGCCGCGAAGGCCTCCGAGCCCGCGAGGTCCGCCTTGTTCAAGACCAGCACGAAGCGGCAGCCCGCGGTCTCCGCCGCGATGATCCAGCGGTTGAGGAGGTGCTCGTCGACCGGGATGTCCGGCGCAACGACCCCCAGCACCTGGCTGACGTTGGCGGCGATCAGCTTCTCCCGGAACGCGTCGGAGCGGTAGAAGAGATTGCGGCGGGGCAGAACGTCGACGATGGCGCTGGTCGCCGCGCTGCGCTCGACGTCGACGCGGTCGCCGCAGGCGAGCGTCATCCGGCGTCCCTTGAGAACGCACTCGATGGTGCCGTCGCCGTCGACGTCGACGGCGTAGTGCCGGCGATGGGCGGCGACGACGAGCCCGGAAACACGGTCTGCGGCCGTGTGCCGGTGCCCTGCATCCGGCGCTTGGCCGCGGGCGCTCACCCGGCGAGCAGGCGCTCGATCTTCGCGGCGCAGATCAGGTCGTTTCGCGTCACGCCGCCTGCATCATGCGTCGACCACGCGACCACGCAGCGGTTGTACGAGACCTCCAGGTCGGGATGGTGGTTCTCGCGGTTGGCGACGAATGCGATGGCGTTCACGAAGCCAATCGTCTCGTGGTAATCCGTGAAAGTCAGGGCTTTCGCGATGGCGTCGCCGCGCTTCGACCAGCCGGGAAGCACCGCGAGTCCGCTCGCGAGCTCGCCTGCCGGCAGTCGCGCCGCACCCGGCGCGCAATGCAGCGCCGCAAGTTCGGCCAATGCGGGCTGCAGCGTCATTGCTTGAAATGATAGTAGTGCTGGTTCAGGTAGGCGGCGACATCCTTCTCGTCGTCGGGGAAGAAGCCAGAGTTGAGCTGCGTGTTGCACATCGTCACCTGCGACAGCAGCTGCGACGCGTTCTTCACGCGGCGGTCCTTGCGCAGGTAGATCGCGTTGGGATCCCCGCCGAACTTGCTCGCGTGGCAGGACTCGCAATCCTTGGTGACGAGCTTCTCGCCTTTGTGCGGGTCACCCTTGGCGAAAGGTGCGGGTTCCTGCGCCATTGCGGTGACGGCTGTGGCGGCGAAGAGTGCTGCGAGGCAGATGCGGATGATCATCGCGATTCCTCAGGCGGTGGCAGGGGTGGACGAAAGCGACATGAGCCGCTCGACGCGCTGGCTCGCCGGCGGATGCGAATCGTAGAAAGCGGAATAGATCGGGTCGGGGGTCAGCGTCGACGCATTGTCCTCGTAGAGCTTGATGAGCGCAGCCCCCAGCGCCGCGGCCGACGCGTTGCGGGCGGCGAAGGCGTCGGCCTCGAACTCGTGGCGCCGCGAATACGCAGTGGCGACAGGGGCGAGCGCGAACGTGAACACCGGCAGCGCGAGCATGAACAGCGTGAGCGCGACGCCGGGTCGCGACATGGCGACCGCGATCTCCGAGGCAGGGATGCCGAGGCCCGCGTAGAACCAGTCCGCCTTGATCAGCCAGGCGAGCAGCCCAAGCAGGACGAACGACAGGGCCGCCGACCACGCGATGCGCTTGACGATGTGGCGCAGGCGGAAATGCCCGAGCTCGTGGGCGAGCACCGCCTCGATCTCCTCCGGCGACAGGCGCGCCAGCAGCGTATCGAAGAATACGACGCGCTTGGCGGGGCCGAAACCCGCGAAATACGCGTTGCCGTGACCCGATCGCTTCGATCCGTCGATCACGAACAGCCCGGCGGCCCGGAAATCGCATCGCGCGAGCAGTCGCTCGATGCGATCACGGGCGTCGCCCGGCGGCAACGGCGAGAAGCGGTTGAAAAGCGGGGCGATCACCGTCGGGTAGAGCACGAGCAGCAGCAGCTGGAACGCCATCCAGGCGAACCATACCCAGAGCCACCAATTGGCGCCTGCGCCCCGCATCATCCACAGGACCACGACGGCGAGCGGCAGTCC
>DAHUXO010000234.1 GCA_027307095.1 Betaproteobacteria bacterium
GGCTGGCATCTGCAGCTGCATTTCGAGAGCCCGCTGATTCACGACCTCGCCCCCGCGCTGCTGCGCTCGCCGGTTCCGGTGGTCATCGACCACATGGCGCGCATCGACGCGTCACGCGGAGTCGACCAGCCGGATTTCCGCAAACTGCGCGAGCTGATGCGCGATCGGAGGTTCTTTGTGAAGGTCAGCGGCCTGGAGCGCGCATCGCGCCAGGGGCCGCCCTATGCCGATGCCGTCCCGTTCGCGAAGGCACTGGTCGAGGACGCAGGGGATCGCGTGCTGTGGGGCAGCGACTGGCCGCACCCCAACCTCGATCATGTTCCCGACGACGGACTGCTCGCCGACCTGATCGAGCAGATCGCACCTGGCGATGTGCAGCGGCAAGCGCTGCTCGTGGCCAATCCGGAGCGCCTCTACCGCTTCGGTCCCCGCCCGTGAAGCGTTTCGAGGGCAAGGTCGCGATCGTCACCGGTGCGGGCTGCGTCGGCCCGGGCTGGGGCAACGGCCGGGCGATCGCGGTCAGGCTCGCCGAGGAGGGCGCCCGGGTGCTCGCCGTCGATCGGGAGCTCGCGCGCGTCGAGGAGACGCTGGAGCGCGCCGGCGAACTTCGCTCATCGATCCGCGCCGTGCAGTGTGACGTCACCGATTCCGCCTCGGTCGCGGCGATGGTCACGACGGCGCGCGACGCATTCGGTCGCATCGACGTGCTGGTGAACAATGTCGGCGGATCTGCGGCGGGCGGCCCGGTCGAGATGAGCGAGGACGTTTTCGACGCGCAGGTCGATTTCAACCTCAAGAGCGTGTTCCTGACCTGCAAGCACGTGCTTCCCGTGATGGAAGCGCAGGGCGGTGGCGCGATCGTGAACGTGTCGTCGACCTCGGCATTGCGCTGGACCGGCGCCGCGCAGGTCGCGTACGCGGCGACGAAGGCGGGCGTCATCCAGTTCTCGCGGGTCGTCGCCGTCCAGTACGCGAAAAAGGGCATACGCGTGAATTCCGTGGTTCCCGGCCAGCTGCATACGCCGATGGTGGAGGCGCGGCTGGCGAAGCAGCGCGCGGGCGGGGACATCGATGTGCTGCTGCGCCAGCGGCTCGCGCGCATTCCGCTGGGCTTCATGGGCGACGGCCGCGATACGGCGGCCGCCGTGCTGTTCCTCGCCGCCGACGAGGCACGCTTCATCACCGGCACCGAAGTCGTCGTCGATGGCGGCATGACCGTCCGCTGCGACTGATATCACCACAGCGTCAATCCCCGAGGAGCAACCGATGATCCACAGAATCGCCTCCGCGCTCGTCCTGGTGGGCGCCATCGCCGCCGTGCCGGCCGTCGCCCAGGAAGATGTCGTCCACCTCGTCGTCGCGTTCCCGGCGGGCGGTCCGACGGACTTCGTCGCGCGAACGATCTCCGGACAGCTCGGCAGCGAGCTCCACAAGCACGTGATCGTCGAGAACAAGCCGGGCGGCAACGGCGCCGTCGCTGCGGAATATGTCGCGCGCGCGACGCCCGACGGCACGACGATCTGGCTCTCCAGCGTCGGGGCGGTCGCGATCAACCCGGTCCTGTACACCAAGCTCGCCTACAACGTTGCCGACCTCGCTCCGGTGTCGCTGGTCGTCAACAACAATGAACTTCTGGTGGTGAATCCGAGCAACCCGGCGAAGAACGCGGCCGAGTTCGTCGCGAACGCGCGGAAGGCATCGAAGCCGGTGGCGATCGCGTCGACCGGGATCGGCAGCATTCCCCACCTCGCGATGGAGCAGCTCGCAGAGTCGACGAAAGTGAATTTCCTCCACGTCCCGTACAAGGGCGCGGCGCCGGCGATCACCGATCTCCTCGGCGGACAGGTCCAGGCGTTCTTCGGCGACGTTCCTGGCCTGATCGGCCAGGTCAAGGGCGGCAAGCTGCGCGCGATCGGCATTGCAGCGCCGAAGCGCAATCCGGAGCTGCCGAACGTGCCGACGCTGGCCGAGCAGGGGCTGCCGGGCGTCGACACCGACAACTGGTACGGGCTGTTCGTCAGCGCCAAGACGCCGGCGGCATTGATCAAGACGCTGAACGAAGCCGCGCGCAGGACGCTCGCCACACCGGCGGTTCGCGACAAACTGCTGGCCGCCGGTGCCGAGCCCGCGTCGTCGACGCCTCAGGCGCTGGGGACGTTGCTGAAGCACGACACCGAGAAGTGGGGCAAGCTGATCAAGGCCAAGCACATCTCGCCGGAGGGCTGATGTTCGGGCTCGATCCGACGATGGCGACGATGGCGAAAGCGCCGACGGCCGAGGTGGACCGCCGGTGCAGGGGTCTCGCCATGACCGGGGACATCCGCGTGCCGCAGGTCGAGCCTGGCACCCGCCCCGAGCTGGCCGGGATCGAGCGCTCGATCCTGGCCGAGCGCGGGCGCATCTCGCTGCTGTACCAGGTGCTGCTCAACAGCCCGCCGATCGCCGAGGGCTGGGAAAAGCTGCTGACCGCGGTGCGAGGCCGGACGCTGGTTCCGGCCAACCTGCGCGAGCTCGCCATCCTGCGCGTGGCCGTGCAGAACCGCGCATCGTTCGAGTACGAAGCCCACGTGCCGCACGCGCTCGCCGCGGGGGTGCCACAGGCGAAGATCGACGCGATCTCGCGCTGGCGGCGCGGCGACGGGTCGACGCAGGTGGCCGTGGCCCCCGATCCTTTCGACGACGACGAACGACTGGTGCTCGAGCTTGCTGACGCGATGACGCGCGACATCGACGTTCCCGATGCGCTGTTCGACCGGCTGCAGGCGCGTTTCGACGCCCGGGGGGTCGTCGAGGTCGTCACCACCATCGCGGCCTACAACATGGTGTCGCGCTTTCTGGTCGCGCTGAACGTCGTGCACCGATGACGACTTCGCCGGTCTCGGTGCTGCTGGTGAAGTTCCGCTGGCCTGAACGCGACCCGATCGTGGCGCTGCGCGACCTGCTCGCGGGCCATCCCCTCGCCCGGGAGCTGCGCGTGTTCCGCGCCGTCGATGCCGACGAAGGCTATGCGTACTTGGACGTCGGGGGCGACGACGCGGCACTGGCCCGGCTCGGTGCGCCGCTGCAGGACGCGCTGCCCGGGGCGGCCGTGGCCCGCCTCGCGGCGATGACCGGCATTGCAGGCGCCTCCTCGCGGGAAGCGGCGCCCTGGCGCTACGTCGTCGAGACCGACGTGCATCCCGAGCGGGAGGCCGACTTCAACGCGTGGTACGACGGCGAGCACCTGCCCGGCCTCGCGTCGGTTCCGGGCACCGTGCGCGCGATGCGCTACCGCGACGTCGACGGCCATCCGCGCTACCACGCCTGCTACGACCTGGTGCGGCCGGAGACCCTGGGCAGTGCGCCCTGGCTCGCGGTGCGCGGGACGCCCTGGAGCGGCCGCGTGCGGCCGGCGTTCGTCAACACGCGGCGGACGATGTTCCGGCGCGCCTGAGCGGCACTTCATTCGAGCGCGAAGTTGGTGTGTAATCGCGGCAGCGAACCCCAGGGGGCCCCATGAACGCTTCCGATGACGCCTTCACCGCGGCGCGCGACTTCCTGCTCGCACATCGCACAGATTACGAGACGGCGATGCGCGATTTTCGCTGGCCGGAGCTCTCGCATTTCAACTGGGCCCTCGATTACTTCGATCCGTTCGCACGCGGCAACGAGGCGCCGGCGCTGTGGATCGTCGGCGAGGACGGCAGCGAGCACAAGCGGTCGTTCCGGCAGATGGCGCAGCGCTCGTCGCAGGTCGCCAACCACCTGAAGAGCCTCGGCGTGGAGCGGGGCGATCGCATCCTGCTGATGGTGGGCAACGAGCTCGCGCTGTGGGAGACGATGCTTGCGGCGATGAAGCTCGGGGCGGTCGTGATCCCGGCGACCGCGCTGCTGACGGCCGACGACCTGCGTGACCGCATCGACCGCGGACGGGTGCGCCATGTCGTCGTTGCCAGTGCGCATGCGCCGAAGTTCGCCGGCGTGGCCGGTGGCTACACCCGGATCTGCGTGGGCGCGCCGCAGCCGGGCTGGACGAGCCACGAGGCGGCCGCTGCATGGCCGGCCGCGTTCGCGCCCGATGCTCCGACCCACGCGGACGACCCGCTGCTGCTCTATTTCACCTCGGGCACGACCTCGAAGCCCAAGCTGGTACTGCACACCCACCAGAGCTATCCCGTCGGGCACCTGTCGACGATGTACTGGATCGGGCTGATGCCGGGCGATGTCCACCTCAACATCTCGTCGCCGGGGTGGGCCAAGCACTCCTGGAGCTGCGTGTTCGCGCCCTGGAACGCAGGCGCCTGCGTCTTCATCTACAACAGCGCGCGGTTCGATGCCGGGGGCCTGCTCGCGGCCCTCGAGCGCCACGGCGTCACGACGCTGTGCGCGCCGCCGACCGTCTGGCGATTGCTGATCCAGCAGGATCTCTCCGCCTATCGCGGTCGCCTGAAGCTGCGCGAGCTGGCAGGGGCCGGCGAGCCCCTGAATCCCGAGATCATCGAGCAGGTGCGCGATGCGTGGGGACTCACGCTTCGCGACGGCTACGGCCAGACCGAGACCTCTGCGCTGCTCGGGAACTCGCCCGGCCAGGCTCTCAAGCCGGGATCGATGGGGCGTCCGCTGCCCGGCTACCGCGTGAGCCTGCTCGACATCGACGGTCGCGCAGCCGACGAGGGCGAGGTCTGCCTCGACCTCGCCGCGCATCCGCTGGGGCTGATGCGCGGCTACGAGGACAGCCCGCAGGCGACGGCCCAGGCGATGCGCCACGGCCACTACCACACCGGTGACACGGCGACGCGCGACGCGGACGGCTACGTGACCTTCGTCGGGCGCGCAGACGACGTGTTCAAGGCGTCCGATTACCGGATCAGTCCGTTCGAGCTCGAGAGCGCGCTGCTCGAGCACGCGGCGGTCACCGAGGTGGCGATCGTTCCGAGTCCCGATCCGCTGCGGCTGGCCGTGCCGAAGGCGTTCGTCACCGTGACCGCCGCGAGCCATCCCGGCAGCGCGCTGGCCGAGGACATACTCGCTTTCGCGCGCCGGAAGCTCGCCGCGTACAAGCGCGTGCGCCGGATCGAGTTCGTCGCCGAACTGCCCAAGACGCTGTCCGGCAAGATCCGCCGCGTCGAGCTGCGCCACGCGGAGGCGGAGCGACGCCAGCGCGGCCTGCGCGAGCCCCTCGAGTATTTCGAGGAAGACTTCCCCGGTCTCAAGCGCGACTAGGCAGCGGCCGGCCCGGCCGCTGTGCGCTGCACAACGCGTCCCGGCCGCCAGGCGCTTGCATGTCCGGCCACGATATACCGTGTTGCGACATACATCGACAGCTGCTATGGTTCAAGGCAGAAGAACAGCGTGGTCGTGAACGTGCCCGAAGCGCCGGATGAAAAGTGCGCAGCACGGCATTGCGCCGTCCCCGGCGCTTGGCAAGAAAATCATAGGAGGAGACCGATGACCGCTGCACCCGCGTTTTTTTCCAGGGAGAGAATCGTCGCTGGGCCGGGCTTCAATCGCTGGCTCGTTCCGCCCGCTGCGCTCGCCGTGCATCTGTGCATCGGCCAGGCCTACGCGTTCAGTGTGTTCAACGCCCCGCTGACCAAGGTCATCGGCATCACGCAATCGACCCCGGACGACTGGAAGCTGACGACGCTGGGCTGGATCTTCAGCCTGGCGATCGTCAGCCTCGGACTGTCGGCGGCGTTCGCCGGACGGTGGATCGAGAAGGTCGGTCCGCGGGTCGCGATGTTCGCCGCGGCATGCTGCTTCGGCGGGGGATTCCTGGTCTCGGCGATCGGTGTCTGGGCCCACCAGATCTGGCTGCTCTACCTCGGCTACGGGGTGATCGGGGGCTGCGGCCTGGGCATCGGCTACGTCTCGCCGGTGTCGACGCTGATCAAGTGGTTCCCGGACCGACGCGGAATGTCGACGGGCATGGCGATCATGGGCTTCGGCGGAGGTGCGATGATCGGGGCGCCGCTGTCGGTGTACCTGATGAATTCGTTCAAGTCGGCGACGTCGGTCGGCGTGGCCGAGACCTTCGTCGTGATGGGGATCGTCTACTTCGTCTCGATGTGCATCGGCGCCTTCGCGGTGCGGTTGCCGGCCGCGGGCTGGAAGCCCGAGGGCTGGGTCGCGCCGGCGGCGCCGAAGAAGCTCGTGACCAGCAATCACGTGCACATCGACCAGGCGCTCAAGACGCCCCAGTTCTGGCTGATGTGGTGGGTGCTGTGCCTCAACGTCACCGCCGGGATCGGCGTGATCGGCCAGGCGTCGGTGATGATCCAGGAGAGCTTTTCGGGGCGCGTGAGCGCCGCTGCCGCCGCAGGCTTCGTCGGACTGATGAGTCTGTTCAACATGGGCGGACGCTTCGTCTGGGCCTCGGCGTCGGACTACCTGGGGCGCAAGACGACGTACTACGTGTTCTTCGCGCTCGGCATCTTCCTGTATGCGATGGTGCCCGGTACCGGACACATGGGAAGCGTCGCGCTGTTCGTGCTCTGCTACCTCGTCATCATCAGCATGTACGGCGGGGGCTTCGCGACGATTCCGGCGTACATCGCCGACGTGTTCGGGACGAAGTTCGTCGGCGGCATCCACGGCCGGATCCTGACCGCGTGGTCGGCGGCCGGGGTCTTCGGCCCGGTGCTGGTGAACTACATCCGCCAGTATCAGATCGACCACGGCGTGGCCAAGGCCGACGCGTACACGGTGACGATGTACATCATGGCGGCGCTGCTGGTGGTCGGCTTCCTGTGCAACCTGTTCATCCGCCCGGTTCACGAGAAGCACCACATGCCGCAGGACGAGGTCACGGAGACCGACGCGATCGCGCTAGCGGCCAGCGCAGCCGCGGACTAGCGGTTGCAAACCTGGCGGTGATTGCCCGATACCGGACTCAACGAATCAGGAGATGGGAAATGGCTGAAATCGTCCCGCGTCAGCACAGCAACGGCTGGCTGCTCATCGTGTTCTGGCTCTACGTCGGCGTTCCCCTCGCATGGGGGGTCATTTCCACGATCGGGAAGTCGATGGCGCTGTTCAAGTAGAGTTCGAAAGGCTCGACCGGTAGGCAGGCGGCGCGAGCCGCCTGCCTCTTTTCGTGCGCGCACCCTCGGGTACGATAGCGAAACGATGGCGCGCAGGGGCAGCAACCGATTCGAGACCTGGCTCGCGGCCGAGCGCGCGCTGGCGCAGCGCGCGGTCGCCGGCGCGATCGGCCTTGGCACGCTCGCGGCACTGCTGCTGATTGCGCAGGCGTGGCTGCTCGCGCGAACGCTGGCCGCCGCCGTGCTGCACAAGACGCCGCTTGCCCAGCTGCTGCCCTCGCTGTGGCCGCTCGTTCCGATCCTCGCGGCGCGGTTTGCAGTCGCGGCGGCGGCCGAGGAGGCCGGCATGCGCGGCGCGATGGCGATCAAGGAGGACCTGCGCGGCAGGATCTTCCACCATCTGCAGCGCCTCGGCCCCACGTTCCTGCAGGCGCGGCACAGCGGCGAGCTGGCCGCGACGGTCGTCGACGGCGTCGAGGCGCTCGAGTCCTATTACGCGCGCTACCTGCCGCAGAAGGCGCTGGCGGTCAGCGTTCCGGTCGCGATCCTCGCCTTCGTCGTTCCGCGGGACTGGATCTCCGGGCTGGTGCTCGTCGTGAGCGCACCCCTGATCGTCGTCTTCATGATCCTGGTCGGCACCGGCGCCGAGCGGCGCAACCAGCGCCAGTGGCGCGAGCTGGCGCGGATGAGCGCGCATTTCCTCGACGTTCTGCAGGGCCTGACGACGCTGAAGCTCTTTGGAGCATCGCGACGCGAGGCCGACGTCATCGCCCGCGTGTCGGACGATTACCGTCGCAGCACGATGTCCGTGCTTCGCATCGCCTTCCTGTCGTCGGTCGTGCTCGAATTCTTCTCGGCGGTGGGCATCGCGCTGGTCGCTGTGCTGATCGGCTTCCGGCTGCTGCAAGGCCGCCTCGGCCTCGAGGCCGGGCTGTTCGTGCTGCTGCTCGCCGCCGAGTATTACGCTCCACTGCGCAGCCTCGGGACGCACTACCACGCTCGCATGGAGGCGATCGCGGCAGCCGAGCGCATGATCGACGTTCTGGATGCGAAGGTGGCGGAGCCTGCCGGGGCATCGGCGCGCCCGGCGCTCGGGCGCGCGTTCGAGCTGCGCTTCGACGGCGTGCATTTCGCCTATGAGCCCGGTCGTGAGGCGCTGCGCGGCGCGACCTTCGCGCTCGAGGCCGGGCGCGTCACTGCGCTCGTCGGGCCGAGCGGCGCGGGCAAGAGCACGGTGCTGAACCTGCTGCTCGGTTTCGCGCGCGCGCAGCGCGGATGCGTGTACGCCGGCGGGCACGACCTGGCGGGCGTCGATCCCGCGCACTGGCTCACCCATGTCGCGTGGCTGCCGCAGCGAGCCCACCTGTTCGAGGGCAGCATCCTGGACAACATCCGCCTGGGCGTTCCCGGCGCGTCGATCGGGGCCGTCCGCGCCGCCGCCCGCGACGCCGATGCCGACGAATTCATCCTGCGCCTGCCACAGGGCTATGACACGCCGCTGGGCGAGCGCGGCCGGAACCTTTCGGGCGGCCAGGTGCAGCGAATCGCGCTGGCGCGGGCGTTCCTGAAGGACGCCCCGCTGGTCGTAATGGACGAGGCGACCGCGAGCCTCGACCCCGAGACCGAGGCGCGGGTCGTCGCGGCGCTCGCGCGGCTGGCGCGCGGCCGCACGCTGCTCATCGTCGCCCACCGGCTGCGCAGCGTTCGCATGGCAGACCGCATCGTCGTGCTCGACGCGGGTCGCGTGGTCGAGCAGGGAACCCACGAGGCGCTCGCACAGGCAGGCGGGTTGTATGCGCGGCTCGTGCACGCGCACGACGC
>DAHUXO010000256.1 GCA_027307095.1 Betaproteobacteria bacterium
CGCCGATACTTCGAGCCCCTGCCCCAGCGTTCGCTTTTCCACCATTCACCTCGTCGTGCGTTGCGCAAGAGGGCGAGTGTACCTGCGCCTGGTGCTTCGTTGCCGCGCCTAGCAAGCCACGCGGCAGCGACACCGGCCGAAATCGCCGGATCACGCACGCGTCGACAGCATCCGATGCAATTCGCCATTTGCGATCAACCGCGCGACATCGCTCGCGCCGCCGACGAGGACGCCCTTGACGAACACCATCGGAAACGTCGGCCAGCCCGTCCACATCTTGAGGGCATTGCGCCGGCGCCACTGGCCGAGGTAGCTGCCGTACTCGAGGTAGCGATAGGGGACCCCGGCCCTGTCGAGCACGCTGCGCGCACGCCTGCAATGCGGATTCTGGGCCATTCCCACGACGACGACGTCGCCCGCCGCAACCGCGGCTTCGACCTCGCCGACGCTGTCGGCATGGCGGCTTGCGATCTTGTCGCGGATCGCCGGATGGATGTGCGCCGGGTCGAGAATGGGTCGGGGCAATCGATCTCCTTTCGCGCGCCGCGCCCCCGAAGCGAGATCCCGTCATGCCGCGCACGAACGCGCGCGGCGCCCGACTACGGCGCCGCGTCTACAACGCCTGCCTGCCGCTGGGAATCCGGCGGATCAGCGGCAACTCATTTCGCCAGCTCGGCGATCGTTGCCGGGTCGAGTCTCCCCGTGATCGCCAGGTTGTGGTCCTTCTGGAATGCGCGCAGCGCCTCGGCCGTATGCCCGCCCATCGCGCCATCCACCGGGCCGGGCTGGTAGCCGAGGGCCGCAAGCTTGCGCTGGGCATCGGCGACCGACATGTGCGTTGCCACCGGGCCGGGCGCCGCCGCGCCTTCGACTCCGAGCTTGCCGCCGGTCCCGAGCCCCTGGCCGTTGCCCATCGTCTGCGGCGCGTAGTTGCGGACAGCCCGCACGAGTTGGTTGTACGAGTCGGTGAAGGCTGCGACGATGACCTTGCCCTGCGGGGTGTTGGTGTACCCGCCGAGGCCGCCGCCGCCGTAGCCACCGAAAAGCACGGCACCGACGTCGAAGTCGACCTTGGACGCGCTGCCCTCGGCCGCCCCGACCTGCACGCCCGACCGGTTATCGGTCAGCAGCAGCATCGTCGACGCCTCGTTCTGGTGGAAGCCCCCCGCGACCGCGCCCAGGACGCCGAGGCCGCGGCCGAGCCCACCGAGCGCCGCGCCCATGCCCTGCGTGTTCTTGGCGCTGAAGGTGATCGACGGGGTCAGCGAATAGTCGGCCGACACCATCTGCCCCTTGCCGAAGCTGCTGCCCGCCCGCAGTTCGCCCGACTGCTGCAGCGCGCGCTCCTGCTGCATGTTGGCCATCGCGCGGCCGCGCTCGACCACGACGAAGCAGTTGGACTGCTGCACCAGCAGGCGCAGCACCGGGATCGTCGACGTCAGTTGGTAATCGCGGGTCAGGCGGATGTACCACTCCGCGGACTGGTCCTCGACCATCGCGATCGTGCCGTAGGGCCGGTCGCATTTCTCGAGCTGCTTGTTGGCATTGGCGCTGGTGGCGCCGCCGGCCGAACCGGTCGCGGTGGTCTTGGCGTCCTCCGACCCCATCTTCATCGACGTCTGATCGGTCGCGCAGCCGGCGAGCAGCACAGCGGCCGACAGCAGGCCCAGTGTGGCGTTCAACTTCATCTTTTTCTCCCTTGTCCAGATGATGGACGGCGCGTCGCGGGCGGCGCTCCCGGTCGATGCCGCTTGAAAGTATCACGGGTTCGTGCGTGCCGGTCAACGCCGGGCGCCCGACGTCGGGAGCTGCGCTGGGTCGGGCGTCGATCAGGCGTCAACCGGACCCTTCGGCGCCGCCGCGATACCGCAGCACCGGGACGAGGCGCCACGCGAAGACCGCGAAAGCGCCCATCGCGGCGATGCCTCCGACGAGCGTGAGTCCACGCAAGTCGGCGAGGAACCCCGCGACCATCAGCAGCGTGGCGGCATGCACCAACCCGAACTGGATCCACGCCACGCTCGCGCCGCGTATCGGCGCGCCGGTGAAGCGCGGCAGCAGGTGCTCTCCCAGGCCGAGCACCACGAAGGCGACGAATCCCATTCCGTACGCATGCACCGCGGCGGCGCGCCACGGCGCATCGCCGGCGATTCCGCTGCCGAGCACCAGGGCCGCTCCGGCGAGCGCGAGATAGAGCACCGACGATGCGATGGTCCACGCGCTCGTCGCCTCGAGGCTCAGGCCGACGTAATGCGAATCCGCGACGGCCGCATTGCGGTCGGGCGCTGCGGCGACAAGGTCGGCCGCTTCGCGGGTCGACGGGACGCCGAGGTGCTTCAGCTCGCCATCGATGACCGTCGATGGCACGGTCTTCACACCCAGCCTCGCGACGATCGCCCTGCCCTCCGGCTGACCGACGTCCAGCACCTCGAACGCGACGTCCTTCCTTTGGGCGACCGCACGCCACACCTCTTCCGCGCCGCGGCAGGGAACGCACCATTCGGACACCAGCAACTGAACGCGCATCGTCATTGCGTGCAGCGCATGCACTGCAGACGGTACTTGTCGATCCACGCTTTCAGTGCCTCGATCGCTTCCGGGCCGCGCGTCAGGCGTGCATAGGCGTCCTGCAGATTGTCGGGACGCAGCACGACCAGCCAGGCATCGGTATAAGGTGCGACGTTGACGAGGCCGGGATCGGCTTCGACCGCGGGATTGATGCGCTCGATCGTCGCGTCGAATGGTGCGGGTACGCCGCCGACCCATTTACCCGACTCCAGCGTGGCGACGCTGCGCCCAGCCTTGCGGTAGGTGCCGACTTTGCGGAAGGTGGCGGCCACGACGCGCCCGGCCATCGTCTGCGCCGGATCAGTCATCCCGAGCGTGAACGTCCCGTCGTCACCGGGTCGGGCCCACAGGTAGTCGAGGTCGTACCAGAGATGTTCCGGGAGCTCGCAGCCGCAGTACTCGGCCATCGCTCAACCCCTTCCCTGACGTCCGAACGGCGCTTGCATCCGTCCTAGCCCCGCCGTGCCCATGGGCGCACCGTCGCGACGACGTTGATCGCAAACAGGGCGAAGGCTGTCCACAGCAGCGCGCCTCCGGTCACGGCCGCAACCCGCGCGCCGGCAAGCCAGCCCGCGACCATCGCGAGCAGGCCGAGATTGGCGAGGGCGAACTGCGCGTCGGCGAGTCGCTCCGAGAATAGCGTTCTTCCCGTAAACCGCGGCAACACGTGCAGGCCGACGCCGAAAATCATCATCGCGACGAATCCGACCAGCATCAGGTGAGCGTGCGCGCGCAGCGCAAGCGCCGGGAGCTCGCGCGGAAACGCGAGCCACGCGAGCCCGAGCAACCCGCCGAGCAACGCGTAGGCAAGCGCAGCGGCGATGAACCAGCGATTGCGGGGAAGCATGCGACGACGGTACCGTCCTGCTCGCAATCCGCCTTGACGGGGATCAAGCCGCGCGCCGGAGGCGAGACCCGGTGGCTGTGCGATGATCGTCGCATTCCAACCCGACGTCGCCGCCGGCGCTCACCGCGCATGAAGAAGGAACGCGAGCCAGCGCTGCGCGAAGCCGATTCCTGGATCCCCCCGTCGCTGCGCGCCCTGCGCCGCGACCGCTTCTTCCTCGGTCTCGTCGCAGCGCTCGTCATCCTCACGCTGGCCGCCCCCGGTGGGGTCGCGACCTACCCGTCGCGGGTCGACTGGCCGACCATCGCGGCACTGACCGGCCTGCTGCTGCTGACCAAGGGCGTGGAGGCGAGCGGCGCGCTGCAGCGGCTCGGCCACTGGCTGATCGAGCGGGTGACCTCCGAGCGCACCGCAGCGCTGGGCCTGGTCGTCGCGGCGGCGCTGCTGTCGATGTTGCTGACCAACGACGTCGCGCTGTTCGTCGTCGTTCCGCTGACGCTTGGGCTCGCGCGCATCGCCCACCTGCCCTCGACGCGGCTGGTCGTGTTCGAGGCGCTCGCGGTCAACGCCGGGTCGACGCTGACGCCCATCGGCAATCCGCAGAACATCTTCCTGTGGCAACAATGGGGGATCTCGTTCGGCGGATTCGTCGTTCAGATGCTGCCACTGGTGGCGATCCTGCTGCTGCTGCTCGTCGCGATGACGATCGGGGCCTTTCCCGCGCATCGGATCCGCGTGCGCGACGATGCGAAGGTCGGGGCACTCGACCGGACGCTGCTGGTCGCTTCACTGCTGCTGTACGCGCCGTTTCTGGTGCTGACCGACCTGCACCACGTCGGCTGGGCGCTGGCCGGCGTGGTCGCGATTGTCGCCGCCCTGCGGCGACGGTTGCTGCGCGAGATCGACTGGGGCCTGTTGCTCGTATTCGTGCTCATGTTCGTCGACCTGCGCACCCTCGCGAACGTCGGGCAGGTGCAAGCTTGGGTCGCAAGTCTCGGCCTAGGTGCCCCCGTGCACCTGTACTTCGCCGGCATCGCTGCCTCGCAGGTCTTCAGCAACGTGCCCGCGGCGATCGCGCTCGCCGAGTATTCGCAGGACTGGCGTGTCATCGCCTGGGCCGTCGGCGTCGGGGGTTTCGGACTGATGGTCGGATCGCTCGCCAACCTGATCGCATTGCGGCTGTCCGGGGATCGCCGCGCCTGGTTGCCTTTCCATGCCTACTCGCTGCCGTTCCTGCTGGTCGCCATGCTCGTCGGCTACCTGCTACTGCGCTGAGTCGCTGCCGGCGCAAGGACGAGCGGTGCGCCCAATGCAAGATGATTGGCTACCGAGACCTGATGGCGCGCATTGTGGCGCAGCGCATCAACCGGATCATTCGCCCGGTCATCCAGAACCGGGCCACGGCCGCGTTCCCCACGGATTGAAAGACTCTGTATCAGGCGTGGATCAGGACCCGAGGCGCAAGCTCGCCGGTTGACCTAAGTCAAGCAGCGCTGTCCCCCCGCTCCTTACACTGCGCTGCCTGCTCACCAATTGAACTCGTGCTGACCCGCCGATACCGGAAGGCGCTTCCCGCCCTGATGCTGGGGGCATGGCTGTTCACCCTGTTCATCGGCAGCGGTCACGCGACCCTGCTCGCGCCGATGCCGGCGAGCCACGGCATGGTCACTGCGCCCGATTGCGGCCATGACGCGACCCGAAGCCTGGCCCCGAACTGCCTGCAACTCTGCGCCGAGCAGCCCCCACCTGTCGGCGCTCAGCCGTTGCTGCAGCACCCGCCAACTCCGGCACCGCTTTGGGTCGCCGGCATCGTGGTTCCCCGACCGGCCGCGGCGACTGCCCGGGCGGTGCTGCTGCGCGCTCAGCCGCCTCCGGAGGTGCCCGTGCTCCTCCGCTCGTTGCGCCTCGCTCTGTAATCCCCTCCGTGGCAAGCGGGGCTTGACGCCCTGCACCTGACGCACGCGTCCGTGCGCTGCCGCCTCGTCGGTGGCAACTGTTCGCGCGTTGCACACCCCTCAACGCTACGCAGGGAGCACCTCATGTTGAATCCTGTATTGAAAGGCGTATTGGTCGCGGCCGTGGCCGCGGCCTCCTTGGCCGCCGTTGCCCAAGGCCTCGAATCATCGGTCGCGCAGGCACGCACGCCGCTGTCTGCGAGCGACGCCGCCGTCAGCACCGGCGAAGTACGCAAGGTGGATCGGGAGAGCGGGACCCTCACGCTGCGCCACGGCCCGCTCAGGAATCTCGGCATGCCCGGGATGACCATGGTCTTTCGCGTCGCCGACCGCGCATGGCTCACGACGTTGAAGGAAGGCGATCGGGTCCGCTTCGTCGCCGACAGCGTCCGGGGGCAGCTGACCGTCGTCCGGCTCGACCTGCAATCGCGGTAACGGTGATGGCCGGATCGAAAGATGGGAGTGAAGCGATGTCGATGCACATCCGCAATCGAGACTGCTGCGTCTGCGCTGAACGCCACCGGTGCTCAGCCCATGGCGTCGCGGCTGCAATCCTGGGGTTTGCTTTCGTGCTGCTGACGGCCTCGGCGGCGGCCGCGGGCGATGCCCCACTCACCCTGGCCGATGCGTTGCGCCTGGCCGAAGCCCGCGCCCCGGCGCTTGCCGCGAGCACGGCCGCTGCCAGTGCGGCCCGGGACCTGGGTGTCGCTGCAGGGCAATTGCCCAACCCCGTGTTGAGCGTCGGCGTGGAGAACGTGCCTGCCGATGGTCCCGATGCGTTTTCCCTCACCCGCGACTTCATGACCATGCGGCGGATCGCGGTCATGCAGGAATACGTGTCGCAGGACAAGCGTTCCGCGCGTCGCGAGCGTGCGGAGCGCGAGGCGCTGCGCCTGGAGAGCGAACGCAGCGTGGCGCGCACCGAGATCCGTACCGAGGTGACGAGCGCCTGGTACGACCGCAGCTATGCGCGTCGCGCCGGAGCGCTGCTGCAGAGCTTCGATGACGAGCTTGCGATGCAACAGCGCGTCGTCGAAGCCCAGGTCCGCAGCGGCAAGGCGTCGGCCGGCGACGTCCTGGCCGTCCGCGCAATGCAGGTCCAGGTGCAAGACCAGGTCCGCAATGTGCGGCGGCAACAGGAGGCCGCCACGCTGCGGCTCGAGCGCTGGCTCGGCGCGGATGCGCGCCGCCCGACTGCGGACGAGCCCGGGCCGTCCGCGACAGCTGCATCGGCAGCACTTGCCGCCCATGACGCGCAGGACACGCCCCCGCTGCGGGTGCTTGAAAGCCAGCTCGCGCTGTCCGATGCCGAAGTGACCGTGGCGGAGCTCGATCGTCGCCCGAACCTGAGCTGGGAAGTGGCGTATGCGCTGCGTGGGCCCAGCTACTCGAACATGCTCTCGGTCAGCGTGAGCGTGCCGCTGCCCCTGGACCGGGTCGACCGTGAGGACCGCGAAGTCGCCGCCCGGCTCGCGCAGCGCGACCAGGCGCGCGCACTGCTCGACGATGCCCGGCGGCGCGAGCACGCCAACTTCGCCGTGCTGCGTGGCGACTGGCAGACATTGCGCGAACGAGGCGAGGCACTCGAACGGACGCTGCTGCCGGTGACCAGGCAGCGGCTTGCCGTGCAGCTCGCCGCCTATCGCAGTGGGCAGGTGGGCCTGACCGGCGTACTGGAAGCGCGCCGCGCCGAAGTCGAGGCGAAGTTGCAGTTGCTCGACCTCAAGCGCGACGCCGCCCGGCTCTGGGCGCAGCTGCAACACACCTATCTCGCCTCTGCTGCAGACCCCGGAGTACAGCCATGAACCGCTCCCTTCCGCTCGGCGCGATCGCATTCCTCGGTGTCATCGTCATCGGTTACGGCGCCTACCGCATCGGCCTGAGCCATGGCCAGCGTGTTGCAGCGGCTGACGCGGCCGCCGTAACGACGCCGCCAGCGCGCCGCGTGCTGTACTGGCACGATCCGATGAATCCGGGGGCGCGCTTCGACAAACCGGGCAAGTCCCCGTTCATGGACATGCAACTGGTCCCGGTGTACGCCGATGACGGCGACGCGAGCAGCGTCAGCGTCAGTCCGCGCCTGGCCCAGGGCCTGGGACTGCGCACGGCAACGGTGCGCCTCGGCGCCTCGACGCCCAGCGTCGAGGCGCAGGGCAACGTGGTCGCCACCGACCGCGCGCAGGTCGTCGTGCAGTCGCGCGCCACGGGGTACGTCGAGCAACTGTATGTGCGGGCAGCGCTGGACCCGGTGAGCCAGGGCCAGCGGCTGGTGAGCATTTTCGTACCGGAGTGGGCCGGTGCGCTGGCTGAATATCAGGGCCTTCGCCAAGCCAACCTGGACCCGGCCGTGCTGGCCGCGACCCGCGAGCGGCTGCGCCTGCTGTCCGTACCCGAGGCCGCCATTCACGAAGTCGAGCTCGGTGGCGCGCCGCAATCGCGGTTCACGCTGAACGCGCCGCGCGCCGGCGTGGTGGAGGAAATCGGCGTGCGCGAAGGCGCGCAGGTTCAGCCGGGGCAGATGCTGTTCC
>DAHUXO010000259.1 GCA_027307095.1 Betaproteobacteria bacterium
TCGCCCATCAGCGCGATGGCAACCGCGGCTCCGAAGAATGGGGCGACTGAGAAATAGGCCCCCGTCCGGGCCGTCCCGAGATCCCGCAGCGCGAGCACGAACAGCACGAGGCTGAGGCCGTAGCCCAGGAATCCCACGGCGGCGACCGCCGCCAGCGTCGTGCCCGGGGGCAGCCGATCGCCGAGGGACAGCGCAAGGCCGAGATTGACGGCGCCTGCGATCAGGCCTTTGAGCGCGGCGATCATCACCGCATCGCTGCCCGACACCTTGCGCGTCAAGTTGTTGTCCAGCGCCCAGCATAGGCACGCCGTCGCGATCAGCAGCGAGCCCAGCGGCATGCCCGCCGGACTGCCGGGCGACCACGCCAGCACCAGCCCGCCGGCGACGACCGCGGCCATCCCGAGCGCGATGCGCCGGTCGAAATTCTCGCGGAACGCGAACCACGCGAGCAGCGCAGTGAAGACCGATTCGAGATTCAGCAGCAGCGATGCATCCGACGCCGGGGTCGAGGTCAATCCCTCCATCAACACGACGGGGCCGAGGATGCCGCCGACGACGATGGCCGCCGACAGCCACAGCCACTCCCCGCGCGAAGGCAGCATCGACGCGACCGGTCCTGGTCGCGCCGCCACCGGCCGGCCATGACGAGCACCAGGCCGACGCCGGACGACAGGTAGAGCAATCCAGCGAGTTCCAGTGGCGGCACATCGCCGACCAGCGCCTTGGCGAGCGGCGTGCTCATGCCGAAGAGCATCGCCGACAGCAACGCGTACACGGCTCCCCGGCTGATCATGATCGCTACGTCGACTCCGTCTGCGCGATGTGGATCGGCAACCATGATGGGCGAACCCGGTGCAACCCGCAACGCTCACCATTGCGCACCCGGCTGCACGCCCGGCCGCCGTGTCGATCCGCCATCGACGGGGCGCGCTGACGCTGGTACCGTAGCGAGCGCCCAGGAAACCGCGCCTCACGAGACGAACAGGTCGATGCCAGCCAGCGCAACGCCAGCGGAAAGGCAATACGGATCGCCGAACCCCGGTACGCTGATCGAGACGTTCGTCGCCTTTCTGGGACTGGGCTGCACGTCGTTCGGCGGGCCAGTCGCGCATCTGGGCTACTTCCGCGACGAGTTCGTCCAGCGGCGCC
The DNA here is from genome assembly GCA_027307095.1 of Betaproteobacteria bacterium. Lineage (GTDB taxonomy): Bacteria > Pseudomonadota > Gammaproteobacteria > Burkholderiales > Casimicrobiaceae > VBCG01. The sequence goes on from DAHUXO010000259.1 coordinate 1,150, forward strand.
AATGGCTCGACGATGCTGCCTATGCCGACCTGGTCGCGCTGTGCCAGGTCCTGCCGGGCCCTGCGAGCAGCCAGGTGGGCATGGCGCTCGGCGCGTCGCGCGCGGGCCTCGCAGGGGCGCTGGTCGCGTGGGTGGGTTTCACGCTGCCGTCGGCGCTGCTGATGATCGCCTTCGGCTATGGCCTGCGGTTGCTGCACGGCGCGACCGACGCGGGGTGGCTGCATGGCCTCAAGATCGCGGCCGTCGCCGTCGTCGCGCAGGCGGTATGGAGCATGGGCCGGCAACTGTGTCCGGATCGGACGCGCGCGAGCTTCGCGATCGTGGCGGCGATCCTGGTCCTCGCGGTGCCGGGGGCGCTGATGCAGGTCGCGGCGATCGTGCTCGGCGGAATTGCCGGCTGGCGCCTGCAGCAGGCGACGGGCGACGGACCGGGTGGGCACGTCGATTTCCGCATCGGCCGGAGCGCCTCCTGGATCGCATGGGGCCTGTTCCTCGGACTGCTCGCGCTGCTTCCGGTGCTCGCGCAACTTACCGGCAACCACGCGGTCGCGCTGTTCGACGGTTTCTACCGCGCCGGCTCGCTGGTCTTCGGAGGCGGCCACGTCGTGTTGCCGCTGCTGCGCGCCGAGGTGGTGCCGACCGGCTGGGTTTCCGACGGAGAGTTCCTCGCCGGCTACGGCATGGCGCAAGCGCTGCCGGGGCCCCTGTTCACGTTCGCCGCTTATCTCGGCACGGTCGCGAGAGGAAGTCCGGGCGGCTGGGCCGCAGGCCTGCTGGCGCTTTGCGCCATCTTCCTTCCCGCCTTCCTGCTGGTGTTCGGCGCATTGCCTCACTGGAACGCATGGCGTGCGCGGCCTGGGACGCGCTCGGCGCTGGCAGGGATCAATGCCAGCGTCGTCGGCGTTCTGCTCGCCGCGCTCTACGATCCGATCTTCGTGAGCGCTGTGCGCGGGCCGCTGGATTTTGCGCTGGCGCTCGGTGCATTCGGCCTCCTCGTTGTCTGGAAAGCGCGGCCCCTGTGGATCGTCGTGCTGGCCGTACTCGGGGGCACGCTGCTTTCGTTGGTCTGACGCGCCGCGCGCGTCAGCCAGCCTTCCGGCCCAGGAGTGCGCCCACCTCCGCAGCGATCGCTGCGTCGACATCGATGGCATTGCTCGCGTGGGGAACCGTATTGCAGGTCACGATGCGCCCGGCCCCGGCCGCCTGGAGCTCCGCGTACGCATGGTCGGCGAACAGCGCATGCACGCCGATGCACACCGGCGATGCAAACCCCGCCTCGCGCAAACGGGCGATCGCGGCGATCATCGTATGCGCGGTCGACACGATGTCGTCGACCAGCACGGGTGTGCGGTCCCGGAACCGCTCCGCACTGGGCATCGAGACGGCGACATCGCGATCCCCGCGCCGGGTCTTGTCGAGGACGATGCAAGGCGCGTTGGCGGCGGAGGCAACCTGCGCGACCCACTGCTCGCTCTCCTCGTCGGGACCCACGAGCAGCGGCTTGGTGACGTTTGCGGCGATCCATGCCGAGATCGCAGGCGCCGCCTGGACGACCCGGCTGGGAATCGAGTAGACCGCATCGAGCGATGCATTGCGGTGCAGGTGCGGGTCGACGGTGACCAACCAGTCTGCGACCCCGGACACGAGCTTGCCCACGGTGACGGACGAGATCGCCTCGCCCGGCTTGAACCGCGTGTCCTGCCGCATGTAGGCGAGATAGGGCGCGACGATTCCCGCGCGCACCGCGCCGAGGTCTTTCGCCGCCGCGACCGCGAACAACAGTTGCAGCAGCTTCGCATCGGGATCGGCTAGCGAGCACACGAAGACGGCCTCGCGCCCCGCGACCGGCGTGTCGAGCCGCACGTACGATTCGCCGTCGGGGAATCGGTGCAGGACCAGCGTGCCGGCGATTGCGCCGGTCCCGGCCTGCAACTGACGCATCAGTTCCGCGTGCCCGGGAAAAGCGAAGACAACCGGCGTCATCGAGGCCTCCGCAGGCTTGCGGCATTCGCCACTTCGCCGCCCCGGGCGGCACTCATGCCGCGTCCTCGATGGTGACCACACCCTGCTGCGCCGCGAGGTAGTCGAAAGCGTAAGCGAGTTCTCCCGGTGCCTGGGCATGGACCACGAACAGCGGTTGCCCGCGCTCGACAATGGTCCCGATCGGCGCGAGGAAATCGATGCCCGCCGCCGGCGCCTGTGGCGCACCCGCGAGCTTTGCCGCGCGTGCGAGACGGCGATTGTCGACCTGCGCGACGCGACCACTCCGGGCCGCGGCGAACGGATGCCGGTGCGCCGCGTGCGGCGGCTCGCGCATGCCTCCCTGGCTCGCGCAGATCGCGACGAACTTCTCGAGCGCACTGCCGTCGTCCAGGATGCGCGTGGCGAGCGCCAGCCCGGTGCCCTGCGGAACCTCGGCGGAGAATTCGAGGATGCTCCCGGCAAGGCGCAGTGCGCGCGCCCGCAGGTCGCCCGCCGCGTCGGGCTCGCGCCGCAGAATCGCCAGCACATCGCGCGCCTCGAGCGCGGGTCCGATGCCCCGGCCCACCGGCTGGCTTCCGTCGGTAACCACGACGCGGACCTCGATCCCGATCGCGCGCCCGACCTTCTGCAGTTCGGCGCCAAGACGCGCCGCGGCCTCGGATGACCGGACCTTGGCCGTCGGTCCGACTGGCATGTCGATGACCACGTGGGTCGACCCTGCGGCGGCCTTCTTGGACAGCACCGACGCGACGAGCTGGCCTTCGCTATCGAGGTCCAGCGGCCGCTCGACGCTGATCAGCACGTCGTCGGCGGGACTCAGCCCCACCGAGGCGCCCCACACGACGCATCCGCCTTCCCGCTCGACGACGCGCTGCATCGCCTCGCGATCGAGCGCCACGGGTGCGAGCACTTCCATCGTGTCCGCCGTACCCGCCGGGGACGTGATCGCACGCGACGACGTCTTGGGAATCGTGAGGCCTGCAGCGGCGACGATCGGCACGACCAGCAATGTCGTCCGATTCCCGGGCAGCCCCCCGACGCAGTGCTTGTCCATGACCGGCGGATGCGACCAGGTGAGCCGCGTGCCCACGTCGATCATCGCGCGGGTCAACGCAACGACTTCACTGGTGTCCAGACGGTCACCGGCGCAGGCAGTGACGAACGCGGCGAGGTGCAGGTCCGAATACTGTCCGGCGACGATGTCGCCCATGATCTCGCGCATCGCGTGATCATCGAGGCGATGGCCGTAGACCTTCGCCCGCAGGTGGGAGAGCGACTCGATCGGTGGCGCATGCGACACGACGATCGTATCGCCCGGGCGCGCCTCGAGCACGTCCCACGCCGCTTCCGACAGGCCCGCCTCGCCGTTGCCGAGGAGCTCGGCGCCGACCATGTTGACCGTGGCAACCAGCCTGCGCTCCCCGAGTGCCACCAGCACCCGCGATTGCACGGTGAAACCGACCGAGCGGCAGATGTGGCAGTCGCTGCGCATGAACAGCACCTTCTCGCGGTAGGTATGGATGCCGAGATGGCGCAGCGTGAGGGAATTGCGCGGGGCACCGGCGCGGTTGGTCGCGCCGGGGGAAGGAATCGTCATCGGGAATCCGTCATTTCGAGGGTGTCGCGCGGGCGTCAATGCCGCCGGCGCCGCGCCTTGTGGTCCATGCCACGCGGGCGATCGCAATCCTGACCGGCGGGCAGGTGCAGCGACAGCCGGATTGTAGCCGGGGCGACGGGGCTGCCGGACCCGATGTCGAACGCCTCCCCCGCGATCGATATTTTTGCTATCGTGCGTGGCCGTCGGCGCATTTGCCGAATCGAGTCTACGCATGGCCACGATCATGGACACCCAGGCAGACACCGCCGCCCGATCGCCCCGCCGCCCGAACACCCTGGGCGTTCACTCGCTCGATCGCTTCGTGTTCAGCGTTCCCGACCTCGGTGAAGCCGAGCGCTTCTACCGGGCCTTCGGGCTCGATACCCGTCGCGTCGGCGACCGGCTGGACCTCTACGCGAACGGCCATCCGCACTGCTGGGGGAGCGTGCATGCGAACGGCCAGGCCAAGCGGCTCCAGTACCTGACGTTCGGCATCTACGAGGAGGATTTCGAACCGCTGGCGCGGCGCATCCGTGCGCTGGGGACCTGCGATCCGCACCCGCTCTCCGACGGCAAGGGCGTCTGGCTGCGCGATCCGGACGGAACGCCGGTGCAGGTGATCGTGGCGCCCAAGGTCTCGCCGTCGGTCAAGGCGATGCCGGCCGTCGCGCCTCCGGTCGCCGCGGGCAAGGGCGCCGCGCCCTCCCGCAGCGGTGCACGCAGGGCCCGCCCGCGCCGCCTGTCGCACGTGCTGCTGTTCACACCGGACGTCCCCCGCCAGATCGCCTTCTACTCCGACGTCCTGGGCCTGCGCCTGTCCGACCGCTCCGGTGACATCATCGCCTTCATGCACGCGCCGCACGCCAGCGAGCATCACCTGGTCGCATTCGCGAAATCGGGCGCACCCGGGCTGCATCATTCGAGTTGGGACGTCGGGAGCATCGACGACATCGGCCTTGGCGCCGAGTACATGAGGGCCCAGGGCCATGTGAAAGGCTGGGGTGTCGGCAGGCACGTCCTCGGTTCCAACTACTTCTATTACGTCCAGGACCCCTGGGGCAGCTGGGCCGAGTATTCGTTCGATATCGATTTCGTGCCCGCCGACGTCGACTGGCCGGCGGCCGATCACCCGCCCGAGGATTCGTTCTACGTCTGGGGGCCGTCGGTGCCCGACGATTTCGTCGTCAACCGCGAGCAACCCGTGCCCGCCTGAGACACCGGCCCGGGGTTGAAGGCCCGGGTATCGCCGATTCGCACAACGGCGCCGCTCGTCGACGGCGCCGCAAATCACATACGACGAATGGGAGGAGTGAACGATGAGCATCATTGCACGCACGGCGCGCTGGGCCTGCGCCGCTTGTGTTGGTCTCGCCATGGCGTCCGGCGCGTGGGCGCAGGCAGGACAACCGCCGATCCGCATTGGCAGCACGCTGGCGCTGACCGGCCCGTTGGCCGCCACGAGCCTGGTCCACAAGGTGGTCGGCGAGATCTACGTCGAGCAGCTCAACAAGCGCGGCGGCCTGCTCGGGCGACCGGTCGAGTGGATCGTCAAGGACGACCAGTCGAAGCCCGACCTCGCGCGCACCCTGTACGAGCAGCTGATCACCGCCGACAAGGTCGACCTGCTGATGGGACCCTATGCGACGGGCGCGATCCTGTCGGCGATGGGCGTGGCGCAGCGCTACCACAAGGTGCTCATTCACCACACGTTCGGCATCCCGTCGATGGCCAAGTACGACATGCAGTTTCCCGCGTGGTCGCTCGGCCCCGACCCGGGAACCACGGTTCCGACGACGGTGTTGAAGGCGCTCGCCGCATCGCCCAAGCCACCGAAGACCATCGCGATCGTCACCAGCAAGTTCCCGTCGGTGCACTTCATGTCGCTGGGCGCCCGCGAGGTCGCGAAGAAGATGGGCCTCAAGGAAGTGCTGTTCCTCGAATGGGATTTCGGCAACCTCGATTACGGCCCGATCGCCGCCCGGATCAAGGACGCGAATCCCGACTTCCTGTGGGTCGGGGCGATCGGCCTCGAGGGCAACCAGCTGCTCGAGGCGATGCACAAGATCGATTACACGCCGCACGAGCATTTCTACCTCTATCCGGCGCCGGGCCCGATGTCCAAGTCGCCGCTCGCCAACGACGCGATGTCGGTGACGCTGTTCGAAGAGCACCCCCCATTCACCAACGCGCCGGGCGCTGCGGAGTTCATCAAGCTCTATCATGAACGCGCCGCCAAGGCGGGCATCCCCGATCCCACGGTCGAGGTGCAGGCAGCCGCCTCCTACACGGCCTGGCAGATCCTCGAAGCGGGTGTGCGCGGGGCCGGCAGCCTCGACGACAAGGCGATCGCCGCGTGGATCAAGACGCACCGCGTCCAGACGATCACCGGCAACCTGCGTTTCGACGGTCCCAACAACTACGGCGACGACCTGATGAAGGTCAAGCAGGTCCAGAACGGTCACTGGGTCACCGTCTATCCGAAGGAGTTCGCCGCACCGGGCGCGACGCTGCAAGTGCAATGACGTTTCCCAGCGGGACGCTGCTCGCGCAGTCCGCGCTGTCGGGCGTATTCATCGGCAGCCTCTACGGGCTGCTCGGGTTGGGCGTGGGGCTGGCCTGGGGCCTGCTCCACGTCATCAACCTCGCGCATTTCGCGTTCGCGTTCCTCGCGGCCTACCTTTGCTATCAGCTCGCGAGCGTCGGCGGCATGGATCCGCTGCTGACGCTCGCCCTGATCGTGCCGCTGTTCGCAGCCCTCGGTGCGGCCCTGCAATGGGTGCTCGAGCGCTTCGACGTTTCGCCGCTCAATTCACTGCTCGCGACTTTCGGCATCGCTGCGATCATCGAGGCGGGGATCCAGTGGGAGTGGACCGCGGACTTCCGCAAGCTCGAGTCGGTCTATGCCGGCCGGACGTTCAAGGTCGGCGTGCTGTTCGTCCCGCTGCCCGAACTGCTGACGCTCCTGTTGTCGCTGATCCTGGCCTTCGGCATCTGGGCCGCAATGCGCTACACGAACCTGGGTCGGGCGTTGCGTGCGCTGGCCGAGGATGCGCCGATCGCCGCGGCCTTCGGCATCAACCGCCGCGCGCACGCGCTGGTCCTCGCCGGCGTCTGCGGAGCGCTCGCCGGCATCGCCGGCGTGTGCCTGGCGCTGACCTATACGCTGACGCCATCGCAGATCTACGCGTGGGTCGGCGTCGTCTTCGCCGCCGTGATGCTGGGCGGGCTGGGCTCCGCCCTCGGCCCGCTCACCGGCGGCATCGTGATCGGCGTCAGCGAGGCCGTGACCATGGCTTTCGTGTCTCCGTCGTGGGCGCCGATCGTCTCGTTCTCGCTGCTGATCGGGCTGCTGCTGCTCAAGCCGGAGCGATCCTGAAAGCCGACCGCACGCTCGTCGCGATCCTGGCCGCCGGAGGCGCACTCGCGACGATTCCCTTCCTCCATCTTCCGGCGTTCTACGAGTCCCTGCTCTACCTGGTGTTCCACTGGATCGTGCTCGCCACCTCCTGGAACATCCTGTCCGGCTACTCGGGGTATTTTTCGTTCGGTCATGGCGCATTCTTCGGCGCGGGCGTCTACACGACCGCCGTGCTCGCGGGCAGCTATGGCATGCCATTCCTCTGGACGCTGCCCGTTGCGGCGATCGTCGCCGCGGCATTGGGCGCCGGGCTCGGAGCGGTCGCGTTCCGCGTGCGCAACGTCCGGGGCGAGCTCTTCGCCCTGCTGACGCTCGCGGTCACGTTCGTGCTCGCGACGATCGTCCTCAACACTCCGATCGACGGGGGACCGGGGGTCTACCTGTCGGCAGTCGCCGTTCCGGTGCTCGCACCTTCGGAGTCCGGCAGCTTCTACATGATGGCTCTCTTGCTGGCCGTCGGCACACTGGTCGTCGCATATGCGATCCCGAAATCGCGGCTCGGCCTCGGGCTCTATGCTATCCACGACGACGAGGACGCCGCGGAGGTGATGGGCGTCCCGACCTATCGCTACAAGCTCATCGCCTTCGCGATCTCCTGCGCGCGTGCCGGCGTCGCAGGCGGGATCCAGTCGCTGTTCGTGTCGTATGTCACGGCGGGCAGCACGTTCAACATCACGGTGCCGCTGACCGTCATACTGATGAGCGTGCTGGGCGGGACGCGCCACTGGGCGGGGCCCGCGCTGGGTGCGACCGCCATCACGCTGCTGCTCTACGCGTCGACGGCTGCCGACCAGGCGATGATGGGCAAGGCGGCGACCGGCGCGATTCTCGTCGCGGCGGTGCTGTTCATGCCCAACGGCATCCTGGGTGTCCGCAGGCGCGGGATATCCGCGCAGCCCGCAGTGCCGCTTCCGTCGGGTGCGGTGCCCCATGCGGAGCGCGTCGAAGCATCGGACGAGACGCGCGACGGAGCGCGCGACGCGATGCGCTCCGTGCCGCCCGATGCGGTCCCGGCCGCCGCCCGCACGGCGACCGCGCGGCGGGCAGGCGAGACACTGCTGTCGGTCAGGGGTCTCCACAAGTCCTTCAAAGGGGTGCGCGCACTCGACGGGGTCGATCTCGACGTACGCGAGGGCGAGATCCTAGGCGTGCTCGGGCCCAACGGTTCGGGCAAGTCCACGCTGATCAACGTCGTCAGCGGCCATTACCGCGCGGACGCAGGAAGCCTTCGCTTCGCCGGTGGGGAGCTCGCCGGCCTGCCGGCACACCGCATCGCCCGCGCCGGCATCGCCCGCACCTATCAAATCCCGCGGCCCTTCCCGAAGCTCCCGGTGCGGGACAACGTGGCGCTCACCGCGATGTTCGGCGCCGCCGCACTCGATCGCGCCGATGCCAACGCTGCAGCCGATCGCTGTCTCGAATTCGCGGGCCTCGGCGGTCAGGGCCAGCTCCGTCCCGGCGAGCTCACGCTGCACCAGACCAAGTTCCTGGAGCTCGCGCGCGCCCTCGCGGCCAGGCCGCGGTTGATGATGCTCGACGAGGTGTTGTCGGGGCTCACCCCGACCGAGATCGACGGGGCCGTCGAGCTTATCCGCGGCATCCGCGACCAGGGCACGACCATCATGTTCGTCGAGCACGTGATGCGCGCGATCACCGCACTGTCCGACCGCATCGTCGTGCTCGACCAGGGACGCGTGCTCGCGCAGGGCGAGGCTTCCGAAGTGATGGCGCGCCGCGACGTCGCAGTCGCGTATCTGGGGGCAGCGCATGCTTGAGCTGCGCGACCTGCGCGTCGAATATGGCGCGGCACCTGCGCTGTGGGGCGTGTCGCTCGCGATTCCGGAGCGCAAGCTGGTATGCATCGTCGGCCCGAATGGCGCCGGAAAGACCACGCTGATCAACGCGATCGCCGGATTGCACCGGGCGAAATCGGGACGGATCGTCATGGACGGAACCGACATGACGTCGCTTCCGTCGCACCGCTACTGCAGCGCGGGGATCGCGATCGTTCCCGAGGGCCGGCGCCTGTTCACGCGGATGAGCGTGCGCGAGAACCTCGAGGTCGGCAGTTACACCCGCGCGGCGCGCAAGGACCGCGACCGCTCGCTCGACTACATCTGCACACTGTTTCCCGCGGTGCGCGACAAGCTCGACTCGGTAGCGGGATCGCTGTCCGGCGGACAGCAGCAGATGGTGGCGATCGGCCGCGCATTGATGGCCAGGCCGCGCCTGCTGCTGCTCGACGAGCCTTCGCTGGGCCTCTCGCCGCTGATCGTGCAGGCGATGTTCGGCGCGATTCGCGAAGTCAACGCGGCAGGGACCGCGGTCCTCCTGGTCGAGCAGAACGTGGCCAACGCCCTCGAGATCGCCGACTTCGCCTACCTGCTCGAGGAGGGCCGGATCGTCGCCGAAGGCGCCCCGAACGTCCTGTTTAACAATCCCGAACTTCGCCGTGCCTACCTCGGTATCGTGCCCGGGCATTGACTCGTCGCAGCCTCCGCTGCGCAGCCGGCGCCTCTCCGGGTTCGAACACATCAGGATCGGAGCATGACCAAGCACAAAGTTGGCATCATCGTCGGCAGCAACCGCCGCGAATCGATCAATCGGCGCTTCGCCCTTGCGCTCGCCAGGCTCCTCGCCGACCGCTTCGAGATCGCCTGGGTGCGCATCGACGACCTGCCGATGTACAACCAGGATCTCGAAGGCGACCGTCCCGAGACCGTCCGGCGCTTCACCGCCGAGGTCGGCGCCCTGCCGGCGCTGCTGTTCGTCACGCCCGAGCACAACCGGTCGATACCCGCCGTGCTCAAGAACGCGATCGACTGGGGGTCCAAGCCCACCGACAAGAACGTCTGGCGGGGCAAGGTCGCGGCCATCACCGGGACCGCCAACGGCGCGATCGGAACCGCGGTCGCCCAGCAGCACCTGCGCGCGATCCTCGGCGACGTCGGCACGCTGGTGATGGGGGGCGAGGCCTATGTCACGTTCAAGCCCGAGCCGGTCGACACCGAGGGCAACTTCGTGGACGAGAGCAGGCGCACGTTCTGCAAGGCCTACATGGACCAGTTCGCATTGCTGGTTCAGAGGCTCGCCTCGCCTCCGGGTGCCTGAAGCCGCGCGCCGGCGGCGCCGACCTGCGCTGCACGCGCGCAGATTCAGAACGCGACGTCGTCGCGGCCCTTGAGGTGCAGGATCTCGCGGGCCTCCGCAGGCGTCGCGACCTCGAGCGACAGCGCCTCGATGATGGTCCGGATGCGGCGCACCTGCGCGGCGTTGCTTTCCGCGATGCGCCCCGGGCCGTCCCACAGCGAATCCTCGAGGCCCACCCGCACGTGCGATCGCATCGCCGCGCCGATCGTTGCCAGCGGAATCTGGTGACGCCCCGCGCCTAGGATCGACCACCGATATACGTCGCCGAACAGGCGGTCCGCGGTGCGCCGCATGTGCATCAGGTCCTCCGGATGCGGGCCGATGCTGCCGAGCAGCCCGAACACGCTCTGCACGAGGAAAGGCTTCGGCACCAGGCCCCGGTCGACGAAATGCGCGAGGTTGTAGAGATGCGAGATGTCGTAGCACTCGAACTCGAAGCGCGTTCCGTGCTCACCGCAATGGCGCAGCACGTACTCGATGTCGCTGTAGGTGTTCTTGAAGACCAGGTCGCGGCTCTTCTCCAGGTGCTCGCGCTCCCAGTCGTGCCTGAACTCGCGGAAGCGCTCGAGCATCGGGTAGAGGCCGAAATTCATCGACCCCATGTTGAGCGACGCGACCTCGGGCCGGAACCGAAGCGCCGGCTGCAGGCGCTCGGCGACGGTCATGTGCGGGCTGCCCCCGGTCGTGATGTTGACGACGGCGTCGCACCCCGCCTTGATGCGCGGAAGGAAGCGCGCAAACACGTCGGGGTCCTGCGTGGGGCGGCCGCTACCGGGATCGCGCGCATGCAGGTGCAGGATCGCAGCACCGGCTGCGGCCGCCCCGAGTGCCGCATCGGCGATCTCGTCGGGCGTCACCGGCAGGTGCGGCGACATCGACGGCGTGTGGATCGCACCGGTGATCGCGCAGGTGATGATGACCTTGCGTGCGTCTGCAGCCATGATGGAGTCCCGGGACCGGCAGGCGTTACAGGTACTCGACGTTGCCGTCGACGCTGATTGCCTGGCCGGTGACGTTGCGTGCGGCAGGTGAGCTGAGAAACAGGGCCATCGCCGCCACGTCGTCGGCGCTGACCATTCGGCGCAGCGAGACCTTGCGCAGATACTCCTCGCGCATCGCCTCGAAGCTCACCCCCAGCGTCCTGGCGCGGGCGTCGATCACGCGATCGATGCGATCGCCCTCGACGACCCCAGGAAGGATCGCATTCGCGCGGATGCCGGCGGGTCCCAGCTCGATCGCCAGCGACTTGACCATGCCGACGATCGCCCACTTCGCCGCCGCGTAGGGCGTGCGCCAGGCGTAACCCAGCCTGCCCGCGACCGAAGACATCGCGATCACGCAGGGATTGTCGCTCGACGCCTTGAGCAGCGGCACCGCCTTTCGTGCGAAGTAGTACTGGCCGTTGAGGTCGACGTCGATCGTGCGCTCCCAGTCGTCGGGATCGAGCTCGTCGATGCCGCCGGTCGGGCCCGCGATGCCCGCGTTGTTGACCAGGACGTCGAGCCCGCCCAATGCACGCGCGGCCCGCTCGACGACGCGGTCGACCTGCGTTCGATCGGCGGCATCGGCAACACTCGCCACGATTCCGGGAATTTCGGCCGCGATCCTGCCGACCGCGGCCCCGTCGATGTCGCAGACGCAGACGCGCCCGCCGGCGGCGTGAAAGGCGCGCGCGATCGCCGCCCCGATGCCGGCTGCGCCCGCCGACACCAGCACCCGCAGCCCTGCCGGCGGCCGCAGCCGGTCGACCACCCTTGCCGCTGCGACGTCGCTCACTTGTACCGGGCCGCGAGATGGTCGACGCCCCGTGCAAGCACCACGAGGTCCATACCGACCGCCGTGAACAGCGATCCTGCGTCGATGAAGCGCCGGATCAGCGGATCGTCGGTGGTCAGAATGCCGGGGGCCTTGCCGGCCTTGCGGATGCGGCGCAACGCGTCGTCGATGACCGGCAGCACTTTCGGATTGGCGACCTCCCCGACGTATCCCATCGATGCGTGCAGGTCGGCGGGACCGATGAAAATGCCGTCGACGCCGTCGACCGCCGCGATCGCCTCGATGTGACCCAGCGCTTCCTCGGTCTCGACCTGGACCAGCACGCACAACTCGTGCTGTGCGAGCCTCGCGTAGTCCTTGATCCGGCCGAAGCGCGTCGCGCGCGTCATGCCGCCGACCCCGCGGATGCCCGCCGGCGGGTAGCGCGTCGCCGCGACCGCCGCCCGTGCCTCCTCGGCATTCTGCACGTAAGGAATCAGCAGGGTCTGCGCGCCGATGTCGAGCACGCGCTTGATCGTCACCTTGTCGTTCCACGGCACCCGGACCACCGGTGCGCCCGTATAGGCGGCCGCCGCCTGCAGCTGCGCGACCAGCGACTCGAGATCGTTGGGCGAATGCTCCATGTCGAGGAGCAGCCAGTCGAAGCCCGCGCCGGCGACCGCCTCGATTGCGTAATGGCTGCAAAGACTGCACCAGAGGCCGATCTGCGACCGGCCGGCGGCGAGCGCGCGCTTGAAGTGATTCACAGGCAGGTCCATGACGTCTCCGGGGTCGCTTTCCCGCGAATTCTCGCATCAGTCGCGAAATCTTCGAAGGACGGGTGCTTCCGCGGGGATTCCACGGGGGCACGCTCGCACGGTCCCCGCCGTCGCGCTGCCCTGCGCCCCTCGCGGGCTCCGGTCTCGGGCCGGGCCCGGCGATCGTCAGCGTGACTCGTTCCTGGCGGCGCCGCGCAGTCCGGTCCGCTCGCCGGTCCGCTCGACCGGGCCTTAGGCGACCGCGTCCGCGACGAGACGGGTGCTGTTCATGGTCTCGCTCCTCGCGTCCTCAATTCGCCTTGATGCCGGCCGACTTGATGACGCGGGACCACAGCTCGGTTTCGGTTCCGATGAACTGGCCGAACTGGGCCGGGGACTGCGGCGTGATGACCACACCCGCATCCTGGAGGCGCTTCGCGACCGCGGGATCGGCGAGCGCGTGGTTGATCTCGGCGTTCAGCTGCGCCACCCCCGCAGCGGGCGTCCTGGCGGGAGCAACGACGCCCCACCACACGGTCGCCTGGAATCCCGGCAGGCCGGCCTCCGCCGCCGTCGGCACGACGGGCAGGTACGGCAGGCGCTTGTCGCTCGCGACCGCCAGGGCGCGCAGGCGCCCCGCCTTGATGTGGCCCAGCACTTCGATCGGATTGATCGGCATGAACGACAGGCGCTGCCCGAGCAGGTCGGTGAGCGCCGGGGATCCGCCCTTGTACGGA
>DAHUXO010000272.1 GCA_027307095.1 Betaproteobacteria bacterium
CAGCCCTCGGTATTGGATGCTCCGCCTTGCGCTGCATCGTCACCTGCACTCCCCGATGCTCAAGTTAGTCCTTGCGACACACGACGGCATTGACGCCGGTCAACGATCGGCGGACGGAAAGGCTCGGGTGCGACGCGGCCCGACGGTCCGAGCGGCATTGTTTGATCGAGATCACGCTGCAGATCCGCAATCGGAGAACCATTGACGGTCTCCCTTCCGGAGCGATGAAGGCAAAGCGGGATTCGCGATGGCGTTGAATGGCGGTTTTCGCCGTGGGCGGAAGCACGGCGGTCGGGCCCGGGCGTACCGGGCTTTGCTTATCGTCGGCCTCGTCGGCGGTGTCGTCGGCACCTCCCCATTCGCGGTCGCGGCCACGTCTCGCCCGGCTGCGGATCCGTTCGCGACAGGAGACCTGACGGCGTCCGCCCCGCAGCAGAGCAGGCGGGCCGGCGACGTGGCCGTGCCGTGCTCGCCCGACGGCGAGGCGACGTCGCCGCTGTCGCTGGCCGACGTGGTGAGCCGGGCGCTCTGCAGCAATCCGCAGACCCGTGCGGCATGGTCGAATGCCCTTGCGCAGGCGGCCCAGGTCGGCGTTGCGCGGTCCGCCTACCTGCCGACCATCAGCGCGACCGCCAGCCTGCAGCAGACACGGTCGAGCAGCGCGAGCGCCGCGTCGTCAGGGGCGCGCAACGCCACCGACGGCGCGGGGGGTCTCGGCCTCGGATACATGCTCTACGATTTCGGCGCGCGCGACGCGGGCCTCGAGGCCGCGCTGCAAACGGTGGCCTCCGCGAATTACGCGCAGGACGCGACGCTCCAGAAGGTCATCCTCTCGGCCGTCCAGGCGTATTACCAGCTTTTCGGTTCGCGCGCGGCCGTGTCCGCGATGGAGGAGGCCGAGCGGGCGGCGCAGGAGAGCCTCAAGGCGGCGACCGCGCGCTACGACGCCGGTACCGCGACGCCGGCCGACAAGCTCCTCGCGCAGACCGCGTATTCGCAAGCGATGCTGAACCGCATCCAGGCGCAAGGCTCTGCCCGAGGCGCTGCCGGGGTGTTGGCCAATGTCATGGGCGCCGATGCCGACCGGCCGTTCCAGTACCGCGCGCCGGAAATCCGTGCGCCGGACCAGGCGTTCGAAGGCGACCTCGGGGCGCTGATCGCGCTCGCACGCGAGCGACGCCCCGATCTCGCGGCCACGCAGGCGCAGGTCGACGCGGCGGCGGCCGGCGTACGTGCCGCGCGGGCGGCGGGCATGCCGACGATCTCGGTTTCCGCGAACATCAATTACAACGATACGAGCATCGCCCCTGCGTTCAACACGCAAGCCGTCGGCATCCTCGTCAGCATCCCGTTGTTCACCGGATTCGAGACGACGTACCGGGTGCGTGCCGCGCAGGCACAGCTCGGTTCCCAGAGGGCGCTGCGCGACAGCGTGAACTCGCAGGTGGCGCTCGACGTCTGGCAGTCCTATTACAGCCTCCAGACCGGCACGCAGGCGGTACGCTCGGCGGCGGATCTCGTCGCCAGTGCCGAGGCCTCCGAGCGCCTCGTGCTGGGACGCTACAAGGCGGGCGTCGGCACGATCCTCGACACGCTGACCGCCCAATCGTCGCTCGCGAGTGCGCGATTGCAGAGCATCCAGGCGCAATACGGCTGGTACGTGCTTCGCGCGACGCTCGCCCAGGCGCTCGGGCAACTCGACTCCGCGACCGCAGCCTCACCCGACCGGCAACCGTGACTGGTCCGCGCCGGGATTCCCATGACCCTCCGTAACTTCATCCGCAACCGATACTTCGTCGCGGCGCTCGTCCTCCTCGTATTGGCGGGAGGCGGCATTGCGTGGCTGCAGAATCGCGGTGCGGCACAGGTCAAGTACCGGCTGGCCGCAGTGAAGATCGGCGATGTCACGCAAACGGTGTCGGCCAACGGAACGCTCAACCCGGTCGTGCTGGTCAACGTCGGCACGCAGGTTTCGGGAACGGTCAAGAAGCTGAACGTCGATTTCAACGACCACGTCAAGGCCGGCCAGATCCTGCTCGAGCTCGACCCGGCGCTGCTGGAAGCGCAGGTGCGCCAGGACGAAGCCGCGCTCGCCAGCGCACGCGCGACCCTCGACCTCGCGCGGGCCAACGAGCACCGCAGCCAGACGCTGCTCGCCCAGGAATACGTCTCGCGGCAGGACCACGATTCCGCAGTCCAGGCACGCAAGTCGGCAGAAGCGCAGGTGGCACAAGCGACCGCTGTCCTGGCCAAGGACCGGACCAATCTGGCCTACACGGTGATCCGCTCGCCGGTCTCCGGTGTCGTGGTCAGCCGCGCTGTCGATCTCGGACAGACCGTCGCGGCGAGCTTCCAGACGCCGACGCTGTTCCAGATCGCGCAGGATCTGCGCAAGATGCAGATCGACTCGAGCTTCGCCGAGGCCGACGTCGGAAAGATCAAGGTTGGCCAGCCCGTGCAGTTCACCGTCGACGCGTTTCCGGATCGCGCCTTTTACGCGAGCGTGCGGCAGGTGCGGCTCAACGCGACGACGCAGCAGAACGTCGTCACCTACGACGTCGTCGTCGCCGTCGACAATCCGGAGGAGATCCTGATGCCCGGGATGACCGCCTACGTCAATGTGATCGTCGCCCGGCGCGACAAGGTGCTGCTCGCACCCAACGCCGCGCTGCGCTTCCACCCGGCCGGCGCGGCCGCGGAGACGACAAGGCAACGTCCCGGCGCGGGTCCCGAGAAGGGGCAAGGGCCGACGGGCACGGTCTACGTGCTCGACCAGGGAAGCCCGCGCGCGATCCGCGTGGGCATCGGGATCACCGACGGGCGCAATACCGAGATCGTGACTTCCGGATTGAAGGACGGCGACCAGGTCGTGGTCGGCACCATCGAAGCTCCCGCCGCTCAGGGCACGAGCACGCTACGCATGCGGATGTTCTGATGGCCGACGAACCGCTGATTCGCATCGAGCACCTGTACAAGGAATACGAGACCGACGCGGGACCGGTTCCGGTGCTGGCCGACGTGAACCTGATCGTGCAGCGCTCGGAATTCCTGGCGATCATGGGCCCGTCCGGTTCGGGCAAGTCGACGTTCATGAACGTCGTCGGCTGCCTCGACCTCCCGACGTCGGGCAAGTACTTCCTCGACGGCCGCGACGTCGGGACGCTCGACGCCGATCAGCTCGCGCACTTGCGCAACACGGTGATCGGCTTCGTGTTCCAGGGCTTCAACCTGCTGCCGCGGGCGAGCGTCACGGACAACGTCGCGTTGCCGCTGGTCTACGCCGGCATCGGCCGCGAAGCCCGGAGCCGGAGGGCAGTGGAGCTGCTCGCCAAGGTCGGGCTCGCGCCATTTGCAGACTATGCGCCGGGCCGGATCTCCGGCGGGCAGCAGCAGCGGGTCGCCATCGCGCGTGCGATGGTCGGCAATCCGCAGATCATCCTCGCCGACGAGCCGACCGGCAACCTCGACATGAAGACGAGCTACGAGATCATGGACCTGTTCACGCAGCTCAACGCGGACGGCATCACGATCGTGCTCGTCACCCACGAACCCGACATCGCGACCTACGCCAAGCGACTGGTGCGATTCGTCGACGGCAGGATCACGCATGACGGCGCCGTCAGCGCGCCGGCCATCGCGGGCGCCGGAGCATGATCGGACAGATGCTCGCCGAAGCCTGGCACGCGATGGGCGCGAACCGGCTGCGCGCGTTCCTCACGATGCTCGGCATGATGATCGGCGTCGCGGCCGTGATCATGATGCTGGCGATCGGACAGGGCGCGCAGTTCATGGTCGACCAGTCGATCGCCTCGATGGGCAGCAACCTCTTCATCGTGCTTTCGGGATCGTCCACGGCGGGCGGCGTGCGCCTCGGCACGGGTGCCGCACCGACGCTCACCAGTGCCGATGCCGAGGCCATCGCCGACTTGCCGTCGATCGCGGCCGTCGCGCCGGTCGCGCCGGGCGGCGCACAGGTTGTTGCCGGCGCCGCCAACTGGGCTACGATGGTGACAGGGACGACGCCTGGCTACCTCGACGTGCGCGACTGGAGCATCCAGTCCGGATTCGCATTCACCGACGCCGACGTGCGCTCGCAGACGCGCGTCGCCCTGCTGGGGCAAACGGTCGCGAAAAACCTGTTCGGCGACGAAGATCCCGTCGGCAAGACGATCCGCATCAAGAGCAGTCCGTTCACGGTCATCGGCGTGCTTGCGCCCAAGGGCCAGAGCCTGAACGGCCAGGACCAGGACGACACGGTCCTGATCCCGGTGACGACCGCGCAGCGCAAGGTGTTCGGCAGCCAGTTTCCCGGCAGCGTCCGCTTCATCATGGCGCAGGCGACATCGGCCGCGGCGATGCCGGCTGCCGAGAGCGAGATGGCGGAACTGCTCCGGCAGCGGCATCACCTGCCGGACCGGGCGGACAACGACTTCGACATCCGCAACCTGACCGCGCTCGCCAATGCAGCCGCGGAAACCGCGCGCGTGATGTCCATCATGCTCGGCGCGATCGCATCGGTGTCGCTGCTGGTGGGCGGCATCGGGATCATGAACATCATGCTGGTATCGGTCACCGAGCGCACGCGCGAAATCGGGATCCGGATCGCGATCGGGGCCCGGCAGCGCGACATCCTGACCCAGTTCCTGCTCGAAGCTATCATGATTTCGCTGATCGGCTGCATCGTCGGCGTCGTACTCGGCGTCGCCGCCGCCGTGGCTGCGAACCTCCTCGCCAGCGTCGCGGTGGTGATCACCGGCGCGGCGGTGATCCTCGCGTTCGGCGTCGCAGCCGCCGTCGGGGTGTTCTTCGGCTTCTACCCGGCGAACAAGGCCGCCCGGCTGAAGCCGATCGAGGCACTACGCTACCAGTGAGCCCGGCCGCGCCGGGCGAGTGCCGGCGCGACCGGCAGCGTCCGCCGCTGCCGTGCCCCCCCGCGCTGCCGCGCCTCACTTCGCGGGGCAGGCGCCGCTGTCGCTCGGGACCTTGCCGACCAGCAGCAGGAAGTTCGAGAACGGTCCCATGTTGCCCATCGCTTCGAGCTTCGGGCCCTCGAAGCCGAGGCGCCCGAACATCATCGCCGCCATCGGACCGTATTCACCCTTGCCCATCTCGAGCCAGCGCGCCGTCGTGGCCTTCATCACGTAGTCGGCCCCCGCGTCGAGGCTGGCCGTCTCGACCCCGCCCCCGTACACGCACATTGCCTTGCCGTCCTTCAGCGATATCCGCATCTCGGCGGTCGGCTTGTCGCCGCAGTCGGAACGGTAGACCTGCATCACCTTGAAGCCGCGGCCCTTGTCGTTCTTCATCCAGCCGCTCTCGACCAGCTTGCCGGTGAGCACGGGATCCTCATTCCATTGGGCGCAGGCGTCTTTCGCCCAGTCCCCCGACATCAGCACCGGAGCGGCGACGACCGGCACGGCGAATGCTGCGGCTGCAAAACTGGCGGCAAGTGTCGGAATGCGCATGAAATCCTCCCTGGAATTCAATCGGAATGGCGCGCGCCTGCTGCAGTCGATGGCAGCGTCGCGCCGGGACCAACGATCCTCACGCTGAAGCGCATGGGAACTCCTGGATCCGCGACATGCCCGAGCGAGCGTCCATCGCGGCCTTGCTCCAATCGTATCCGAGACAGCGCCCGCCGTTGACACCGGCGCACAAAGAAATCTTCGCGCGGCAGTAGCAATCGACCGCGAGCGGCGCCGGCGTCGGCCCAAGGGCGGGGTGTTCGGCCGGACAGACGGATCGGAACGGCGAGCGCGGCGAAGCGCGCCCTCAGCGCAGCGGGTAGGCGAGGCTCGCCATCATGGTCCCCGCCAGGCCGTTGAACTTGCCGACGTTCTCCGGCGACCATTCGATCGCGGGACCGCTCGACGGGTCGCCGGGCGCCAGGGACTCCGGAGTGAAGGTCGCCGGCAACCCGCAGAACGCGAGCAAGTCCGGCAGCGTGCGCGCATCGAGCTCCTCTATCTTCACCAGCCGCTTGCACGAATCGGGAATCGCCGCGAAGCGCCGCATGATATTCGCGTTGACGTACTCCCAGAACCAGCTGATCCGCTGCACGCGATCGAACCGCTGCCATGCGGCATGGACAGGATCGGAGGCGAAGGGCACCGGTTTCGCGAGGATCCACGGCAGCATGCTGAGATCGGGCAGGCGATCCGGGTAGGTCGAGCCGCGGCGCCACCACGAGCTCACGCACGCATATCCGTCGCGCACCAGATGGATGAATTTCGCCTGCGGATACTTGCGGCGCAGGTAGTCGATCAGGTTGTAGGCGAAGGGATTGGAATCGCAGTACGCGAGGCCATTCCGGCCGCACCACTCGATCAGCTTCGAGCGCTTGTTGAACGAGCGCTCCATCAGCGCCAACATCTCCGGATCGGGATCGAAGGTCCGCGAGAACACCGCTTCATCGGCACCGTGATACAGGTAGCCGTTGAACTCCAGCATGCATCCTATGGCGATCCGCTTGCCGATGGCATCCGCAGGTCCGGCCCGGATGGTGCCGACGCCCTCGTGGGTGCTGAGCGTGTTCGGAAGCGACTCGAACACTTTCCAGGTCGTGTGCGTGCCGCAACGTCCGGTGCCGAACACGAAGACGAGTGGAATCGATGGCACGATGGTGCTCGTGGCGGAGATCGCTTGCGGTTCGCGCGGCCGGGATCCGGGCGCGCGGCTACGCGCCGCCCGGCGCCGGCAGGCGCGTGAATTCGCAACCGCGGGCGGCAATTGCGTCGTCGATGTAGGCGATGTCCGCCGGGGAGAGGTACTCCGCGAAGTTGCCGGCCTTACCCTTGCGCAGCTTGTAGGACTCCGGATCGTCGGCTTTCGCGGGCCGCAGCGCTTCGCCTGCGAAGCGGCCGTCGGCCTCGACCTTGCGCATGTTCTCGAAGCGGCAATATTCGACGGCCGTGGTGATCGCCGCAGCGGAAACGCGGGCGCCCATGAAGCCGAGCACGGCCGCAAGCGCACCCGCCGCATCGCGATGGAGGTCCTCGTAGCGAATGAACGCGAACGCGTCCGGCACGCGGCGGCTCATCGCCCAGATTCGGTAGAAAGCCAGGATCTTGTCGACCCCGTAGCGCTCGTCGCGGATGAATCCGGAGATGGGGCCGTCGTAGACGCCGAGGCGCCGCGTGGCCTGGAAGTAGGCGGAGACGAGGTTGTCGCGAACGTCGCGGCCGAGCAGCAGCACGCGCTTGCCGCGATAGACGCTGCGGTCCGTTGCCATGTCCTGCCAGCGCAGCCCGTTCCGGATGCCGCTGTGATCATGATGGAACATGGCGACCGGCAGCTTCGCCGCAAAGGTCAGCGCGGGGGTGTCCAGAAGCTGCGATTCCGGCAAGCCATACGCTTCGACGAGCGCCTTGCCGACCAGCGCGCGCAGCCAGGTGCGCCCCGCCTTGGGGTACGAGAGCAGAAACACCTGCGGCACTGCGCGCGCGGGCAAACGGGGAGGAGAATCGCTCGCGGGCATCCTGGGTCGGCGCGGTGGGGACAGCAACGGACCGCGATCTTAGCAAAGTCGCCGCGACACCGCGGTGAGCGCGTCGCCGGTCGATGCGTCGCATGACGCACGCGCCGTGATGGGCGGGCGTCGGCTGCCGAAGCGGGACACCGGAACCTATGCCGTCGCCCTCCCCGCAGACGCGCGATGGATCGCCGCATA
>DAHUXO010000279.1 GCA_027307095.1 Betaproteobacteria bacterium
CATGAGCACGGGCATGCGCAACGATCCCGCGATCGAGGCGTATCGCGCCGAATGGGGCATCGACCCGGCATACGCGAATCGGGGGGGCATCGGTCCTGCCAGTGAGCCTCCTCCGCTGCGCAAGGTATGGCTGCTGCAACGCAGGGCGGCGAAGGTCGGCGAGGGCCTCGCCAAGACCACCGGGTGGATACGCCGGACGCTGCTCAGGAAGCGCGGCGTGACGATGCTCTCCGGCGTCACCTATGATCGAATCGACGATGCGGGCCTGCACATTCGCATCGACGGCCAGCCGCAGCTCCTCGCGGCCGAAACGATCGTCGTCTGCGCCGGGCAGGAGCCGCGGCGCGACCTCGCGGGGCCACTGACGGCGGCGGGAATCGACCACACGCTCGTCGGCGGCGCGGACGTCGCTGCCGAACTCGACGCCAAGCGCGCGATCGAGCAGGGGACGCGGGTCGCGCTCGGGCTCTGATTCCTGCCCAACTGCGCCGGGCAATTCGGCGTCGACGCGAAGCAGGCACGGATTCGACATTCGCATCCGACCTCAGCGACCGCTCGGAAGCGGCGGCCCGTTGCGCCTTCCGGCGAGCGTGCGCCGGATGCTCTGCGCAAGGCGCTGCTGCCAATCGGAGGTCAGCACGGCGGGTGCCGCAGCCTTGGCGCGATAGGCGGCCTTCTGCGTCGCCGGCGCAGTGGTGCCGATCGAGCGCAGTCCCGACGCGAAGATGTCGGTGCGGTTGGCCGGGTCGGGGTTGGTCTGCGCGTAGAACGCCGTGAAATCACCGGTCGCGCTGCCCACTCCCTGGTAGTCGCCGATGAAGAGCCCGCCGTCCGCCACCGGGGCCGAGTCGAAATCGAAGGGGCCAGCGACATGGGTCTCGCTCCAGGTCACGCCATCCGTCGATGTCGCAAGCCAGGCATCGACCAGCAGCGTGGCCGGATCCGGGGTGTCGTTGCGCATGTCGAAGTAGAGGACGCCGATCGTGCCGTCGGCGCGGACCGTGATCGACGGCAGGAATGCCTGCACGCCGGGCACGCGGTTCACCTGCACTGGCGGGCTCCAGGTGCCTCCGCCGTCCTGCGAGCGCGAGAACGCGATGCCATCGATGGTGCCCGCGGAAAACCGGGAATCCTGCCAGGCAGCGACGAGTTGCCCGCCGGGTCCTGCCGCGAACGACCCGAGGTCGGCGCCGTCGCGCAGCGTGCGCGCCGGATTCTGCGGATCGTGCGCGCCCAGGGCGTGCACGTCGGCGACCCGCGTCGCGCCGGTCCACGTGGTCCCGCTGTCGGCGGACCTGACCACGGCCAGGTGCGTGGTGAGAGAACCGTTCGCGGCGACGTCGAACTCGGTGAAGAAATCGAGCACTTCGTAGAGGCTGCCCGCGCCCGGCTGCACGACGACGACCTGGTTGCCGAGCGTCTGGTTGCCGACCCCCGGATCGTAGATCGGCCGCGCCGCTTCCCAGGTCAGTCCGCCGTCGGTCGTGCGCGCGAAATAGGTTGGACCGCTGCCGCTGGGGGCGAGTCGATCCCACACGGCGTAGGCGGTGCCGGGCGTCCGGGGGTCCGCAGTGATCGATTCCTTGTCGTTGAAGAAAGCGCTGCCATCGGCGATCAGGGTCGCCGGCGCACTCCACGTGCGGCCGCCGTCGGTCGACCGGCTCGCGAGCACCGCGCTCGACGAGCCTCCTGCAAACGTCGCACCATTGAAGGCGATGGCAATCTGGTAGGCGACGGCATCGGGCCCGATCGTTACCCACGGGTCGCTGGCGCGCGCGTAATTCGCGCCGTTGGCGGTGTTGCCGCCCGTGCAGTGCGAGAACGACGCCTGCGTCAGCGACCAGGTGAGCCCGCCGTCGAACGAATACCCGGTGCGCAGCCCGCGCGCGCCGCCGTCCGACCAGCGGTCCTGCTGGAAGACGCCGATCATGTGCGAGGAATCCTGCGGGTCGACCGCGATCATCGGCTCGACCTCGGCGCCGAGATACGGCACGCCGGTCGCCGGCGCACCGTCGCAGCCGGGCGTGAACGGCGAGGCGCCGGTGAGGCGCACCTGCGAATCGGAGATACCCGCGCGCGGCGTGCACATCGCCACACCCATCGGTCCGTAGCCCTCCGAGACGTAGCCGCGCGCGATCATCGCGTCGCGCGTCGGGAGGTCGGCCGTGTAGCGGTGATTGGAATCGGCGCGATCGTTCCACAATCGGTAGACCGGGACCGTCCCCGACGGACAGGCCCCCGTCGTCGTGTCGGGCAACGCGATGTAGAACTCGGAGGGCGTCTCGTAGACGTAGCCGCTGAAGTTCGGATCGGTGCCGATCTTCGCGAGCACCACCTGGCATTCATCGGGAGACGCAGAGAAGAAATGCGAATCGCCGTGTTGCGGCGGAATGTAGAACCGGCACACCGGATTGACTGCGGCGCCGCCGGCCGCCGCGGCCGAGGCGAACGCATCGAACACGAGCCCGGTGCGCGTCCAGCCCGCGATGCTTCCGGAGTCGAGCGCGCTCGTCTCGGCGGGCAGCGGCGTCATGAAGTAATGGTCGAGGGTGGCGTTGTAGTACTCGACGACCGTGTACGCGAACGCCGGGAAGGCGAGCGTGGCCGCGAGTAGCGCGAGGGTCGCGCAGGCCGTCCGGCGTTGCGCGGTCCCGAAACGCCGCCGGGGTCGCGGCGGCGCCAACGCGGGAACGGTGAAAGGCTGCGGCATCGGCACCTCTGGAGTCCGGAATGCCCCTCGCGTGCGGCCGAGGTCGCGGCGATTTTGCGCCGTTGTTGCGCGAATGTCGCGTCGTCCGCGGCGCGCTCGCTCGCGCAGACCGAAACGATTGCCCACCGAGGCGGGCGTCGATACAATGGAATCACTCGCAGCAATCGAGTTCCTGCACGAGAGTTCCTCCACGAATCTTCGCAGGATTTGAGCCACCGAACCGACGAGCAGATCGCAAGCGCATCGAACCCATGACCCGACGACTCGACATCGCCATCCATCCGGCGCAGGGCTGCCCGAAACCGGGCCTCGACGCCCGCGGCGGCGGCGTTGCGCGTGGCGGTGTCATGGGCATGCGGGCGCAGCGATTCACGCTCGGTGCCGTCCGCCGCGACGGCAACCCGGCGACGTAGCTCCCCCGACCGGACGACGTCCGCCGGGTGGCCGGCGGGAAGCGTCGAAAGGTCCGTCCGATTCCCTTTCGAAGTTTGCCCGCCGCAGCGGCGAGGTGATCGCACGCATTGCGCGCATCGCGCGCAGCGGGCGTGAGGAAAGGAGCAGCGAACGCATGACCAACATCGTCGATTTCGACACGCAGACACAGCTGCGCGCGCGGGTGCGTGCGGCGGAGGCATACGCCTAGGCGGATGCCGCCTCCGTTGCAGGCCCGGCGCCCGCAAGGCACCGGGCTTTTCGTCGCCCGGAGCGGCAACGACAACGGAGCGAGGCACCCGAAATGGATGACCCGAGCGAAGCGTACCGGCAGCCCTACCGGTGCGGCGACTATCACCTCGTCGACGCGAGGCATCGGGGCACGTACTGGCAATCGGCGGACGGCATGGTCGTCCGCCTGGCGAGTGCGGAACACGAAGGATTCGGCGACGGCGAATTTCCAGTCGGCGTCGATGTGGTGGAAGGTCGATGACCCTGCGATCGACCGCCAGGCAGCGCGCAGTGCAGCGGGGGGCAGGACGGCGATTTCGAGTGCTGTGCGCGGCACTCCCAACCGACAATGCGGGATCGCCGCCGCACCTGCGGCCGGAAGCAGGTGCGGTCAGCAGTCGCGAGGACCCCGGCGGGATACCCCGTCGGGGTCCGTGACGAATGCCGTCATCCGGAACCGGTTCCGCGACGTTGATTGTCTTGTGCTCCCCGGAGGGAGGCGATGCAAGGGCCGATGTAATGGCATACGCCCGCGGCCCCTGGCAGGCATTAGAATCACCGAATGGATCCGCTGGTACTCACCGTCGACATGGCCGGGCTGCCCCAGGCGTGGGTCGAGCTCGAGGAGGCCATCACCTACCACGCGCGGCAGATGGTCGCCTGGTCGCTGGGTGCGATCGTCCGCGAATTCCGCGGCGGATGGCAGCGCGATGGCACGCGCTCGCGGATCGCGACCAAATCGATCCTCGCCATCAAGGGAAGCGCAGGCCATCCGCTCGCGCATACGCCGAGCCTCACCAACCCGATGCTGTTCGCGCGCGACCGGCAGGTGTGCGCGTACTGCGGCGAGCGTCATCAATACCGCGACCTGTCGCGCGATCACATCGTCCCTGCATCGCGCGGAGGGCGGGACACGTGGACGAATTCGGTCACCGCCTGTCGCCCCTGCAACACGCGCAAGGGCAATCGCGCGCCGGAGCAGGCGAACATGCCGCTGCTCTACGTGCCCTACGTACCCAACCGGCACGAGCACTTCATCCTGCGCAATCGCCGCATTCTCGCCGACCAGATGGAATACCTGCTGGCCGGCGTCCCGCGCAGCAGCAGGCTGCATCCGTCCACGCGCCGCGCCTAGCGGCGGTGTGGGCGATCGATGCGGGCGCGCCGGCCGATCGCGACTGGCAGCGGCCATCCGCTTCAAGCGACGGAGCATTCGATGCCGGAGGTTCATGTACTCGACCACCCGCTGATCCAGCACAAGCTGACGCTGATGCGCCGCAGGGAGACGAGCACGACCAACTTCCGGCGCCTGCTGAGCGAGATCGGCGCATTGATGGCCTACGAGGTGACGCGCGACACGCCGATGCAGGAGGTCGAGATCGAGACCCCGCTCGAGGCGATGCGGGCGAGGCTGATCGACGGCAAGAAGCTGGTCTTCGTGCCGATCCTGCGCGCAGGCACCGGGCTGCTCGACGGATTCCTCGACGTCGTTCCCGGCGCCCGGGTCGGGCACATCGGCCTCTATCGCGACCCGAAGACGCTGGCCGCGGTCGAGTACTACTTCAAGATGCCGGGGGGCATGAATGAGCGCGACGCCATCGTCCTCGATCCGATGCTCGCGACCGGCAATTCCGCGGTCGCGGCGATCGCCCGTCTCAAGCAAACCCGCCCGCGATCGATCCGGATGGTGTGCCTGGTCGCGGCACCCGAAGGCATCGCGACGCTGCGCGCCGCGCATCCGGACGTCCCGGTCTACGCCGCGGCTGTCGATCGTCAACTGAACGACCACGGTTACATCGTGCCGGGCCTGGGCGACGCCGGCGACCGGATCTTCGGCACCAAGTAGCGTGCCGGAAAACGGGGTCGGAGCCGCAACGGCTCCGCAGGCCCTGCCCGATGGATGGCGTGAACGGATTCGTGAATTGGCGATCTGATCCCTGATCGCCGATCGATGCCGGCACGACACCCGCACGTGGAATCTCCCCATCTGCCGCGGGCGGGCCGGTCATCATGCTGTCTGGCAGCGCCGACGCTCCGGTATGCTCCCCGGTGCGGGCGGCCGCCGGCACCGGGGCCGGCCGCGGCCACGCGTAAGGCGGGCATGATCTCGAGCGACCGATCATGCATCGACGACCATAGGAGGTGACCATGCGCCTTGTCCATACCGGATTGTTCCTTCTTGCGCTGGCGAGCGGCGCTGCGCAGGCGACCATTCCCGACTACGCCGGGCCGCAGCCGAAGCCTGCGGGCAGCGGCGATGCGACGGCGGTGTTCGCCGGCGGCTGCTTCTGGGGCGTGGACGCCGTGTTCAAGCACGTCAAGGGCGTGTCGAATGTCGTATCGGGATATTCGGGCGGCAGCGCGGCGACCGCCCACTACCTGGTGGTCGGCACCGGCACGACCGGTCATGCCGAGTCGGTGAAGGTCACCTACGACCCGTCGAAGGTCACCTATGCGGAGTTGCTCAAGGTGTTCTTCGACGTCGCGCACGACCCGACGCAACTGAATCGCCAGGGTCCCGACTACGGGACGCAGTACCGGTCGGTGGTGTTCTACGCGAACGACCAGCAGAAGGCGATCGCTCAGCGCTACATCGCTCAGCTCGACCAGGCGAAGGCGTTCCCGAAGCCGATCGTCACGCAAGTCGTGCCGCTCGACAAGTTCTACCCGGCCGAGGACTATCACCAGAACTACCTCGAACTGCATCCCGACCAGCCGTACATCGTCTACAACGACCTTCCGAAGCTCGTGCACCTCAAGAAGGATTACGCGGCCTGGTACCAGGCCAAGCCGGCGGAGTGATCACTGGCGCGGGTCCGCCTGCTGCCTGCGCCCGACGATCCGCTGCGCAGCGATGCCTACGGCGCCGCGCGAACCTGGACCGATATCGCGAAGCGCCCGTCGCGCGATTTGTTCGCGAGTCTCATCATCGGGTTGACGCCGAAGACTGCGACGGTGAACGCATCGGGACCCGCATAGCCGGTTTCGGGGACGTACTCGACGCGGCTTCCGCTGGCCTCGACCCTGCCGTGCTGCGGCGGCTGCTCGACTTTCCAGCTGCTCGGGTCGAACTTGCCGGCGATCTTGAAGTTGAATCCGCAGGGCCTGCCATCGTTGACGACGAGCATGGTCCCGTGCGCAACGCCCGACTGCACGAAAGGCTGATGCCTGACCTCGCAGGTCGGGGACTGCGCCCGCGTCGGCGCACTGACGGCCGCGGCCAGGACCAGGCCGAGCACGCATTGCCCTGCAGACGGCATGACGTTCTCCTTCGCGGTGTGAACGGGATTGCCGAATTGCCGGTTGCGGATCCCAGTGTGCCACGGCTGCGCCGGGTCTGCCAGAGCCGGTCCATCTCTAGTTGTTTCCTCGCCGGGACGAGGGGAGCGAACGCGTTAACATCGTGGTTGCGATGACGAAGTCTTCGAGCAATTGCCGCAAAGCTGTGCCCGGAGGCGTGCACGGGGGCGCGGCGTGAGCGCGACACGCGAAGCCACGCGCCAGGCATTCCGCCGCGTATTTCCGGGCGTCATGGTCGCGATGTTCCTGGCGGCAGCCGACCAGACGATCCTCGCGAGCGCACTGCCGACGATCGCGAGCTCGCTGCACGGTTTCACCGACCTGTCGTGGGTCGTCGTCGCCTACCTGCTCGCCGCGACGATCGCAGCGCCCTTGTACGGGCACCTGAGCGATCACTTCGGCCGTCGCCGGATGCTGATGGTGGCGCTGGCGGTGTTCACGCTGGCGTCGGCCGCCTGCGCCTTCGCGCCGACGCTGCTCGCGCTGATCGTCGCCCGCGCCGTGCAGGGCCTGGGCGGCGGAGGACTGATGACGCTCGCCCAGGCGCTGATCGGCGAGCACGTGCCGCCGCGCGAGCGCGGCCGTTTCGCCGGCTATTTCGCGATCCTGTTCACGCTGTCCTCCACCGCGGGACCGATACTCGGCGCCTACCTGACCGAGCATTTCGGCTGGCGCGCCATCTTCACGATCAATCTTCCGCTGGGCGCGATCGCGTGGCTGCTCGCGATTCGCATACCTCCGATGCCCCTGGCGCGGCGGCCGCGATCGTTTCGCCTCGATTACGTCGGGGCGACGCTGTTCGCGGTGGCGACGGCGGCGCTGCTCTATGCGCTGTCTTCGGCCGGGCATCGCTACGGCTGGAGTGACTGGCAGCTGCTCGCGCTGGTCGGCGTCGCGGGAGTGGGGTACCTCGCGCTATGGTCGTGGGAGACGCGCTTCGAGCACCCCGTGATTCCCGTCCACTACCTAGGCTATCCGGCGATCATCCGCTCCGACGTCGTCGTATTCTGTTTCGCGGCGACGCTGTTCGGCACCATCCTCTATCTGCCGCTGTATCTGCAGCTGGGTCGGGGCGTGGGCATCGGCACCTCGGGCCTGCTGCTGTTGCCGATCACGCTGACGATGGCGCTGGTCTCGTCGCTGGTAGGCAAGGTGATCGCGCACACCGGCAATACGACGCTGTTCCCGCAGGCTGGGCTCGCGCTCGCAGCGATCACGTTCCTGCTGCTCGCGGCGAGCGTCGCACGTGCGCCGACCTGGGTCGTGATGGCGCTGACCGGATTCGTCGGCATGGGACTGTCGATGGTGATGCCGCCGACGCAGGTCGTCGTGCAACACGCCGCCGGGCGCGAAGCGCTGGGTGCGGCGACGGCCACCATCTCGTTCTCGCGCTCGATCGGCGGCGCGGCAGGCACGGCGATCGTCGGGACGCTGCTGGTGGCGCTGCTCGGCACCGCCGGCGGCGGACTGCCGGTGAGCCTCGATCGCGCGATCGAGGCCGGCGGCGGCAACGGCGAGGCGCTGTCGCGGGCCGACCGCGAGTCGCTGGTTTCCCACCTCGACGGCGCGTACCGCGTGATATTCCTCGTGCTCGCGGGCATCGCCGCGACCGGGGCGCTGGTTGCACGCACGGTGCCGCAGCCCGACTGGGATGCCGACGATGCGGTGCCGGCGCCTGCGCGGCGGGTGGGGCGATCGGCATGAAGCTCTCGGTCCTCGACCAGTCGACGTCCGCCAAGGGCACCACCCAGGACGTCGCGATCCGCGAGACCCTCGCGCTTGCGCGGCACTGCGATGCGCTGGGCTATCACCGCTACTGGGTGTCCGAGCACCACAACAGCGACAGCATCGTCGGCACGGCGCCGGAGGTCCTGATGGCCGCGATCGCCGCGACGACCTCGCGCATCCGCATCGGCAGCGCGGGCGTCATGCTCCCGCATTACTCGGCGCTCAAGGTCGCGGAGCAGTTCCGCGTGCTGGAGGCGATCGCGCCGGGCCGCATCGACCTCGGTGTCGGCCGCGCCCCGGGATCGGACATGCGCACCGCTTACGCGCTGAATCCGCATGCGGACGCCGCCAACGAATTTCCGCAGCAGGTGCAGGACCTGCAGGCCTGGGTCGGCGGTCTGCCGTTGCAGGAGGGCCACCCGTTCGCCGCGATCCGCGCGCACCCGATGGGACCGACGACGCCGGAGGTGTGGATCCTCGGCAGCTCCGACTACGGCGCGCAGCTTGCCGCGCATTTCGGCCTGCCTTACGCGTTCGCGTATTTCTTCAGCGACGGGCGCGGCGTCGAGCAGGCGCTGGAGCTGTACCGCCGAAACTACCGGCCGAGCGCGCGGCATCCGCACCCACAGGCGACGATCTGCGTGTGGGCCCTTGCCGCGGACAGCGATGCCGAAGCGCGGCGCCTTCTGAAGACGCGCGAATTCTGGCGCGTCGGTTTCGAGCAGGGGATCCGCAAGCCCCTGATCACGCCCGAGGAGGCCGACGCCTGGCCCTATACGGACGCCGAGCGCGCGACCATCGATGCGCTGCGCCGCAAGGCGTTCGTCGGCACGCCCGAGGTGCTGCGCGAGCGCCTGGCCGAGCTGGCGGCTCGGCTGTGCCTGGACGAGCTGGTCGTTGTCACCTGGACCTACGACGCAGCGCCGAGGCATCGATCCTACGAGCTGCTGGCGCAGGCGTTCGGACTTGCGAAGGAAGCACGCGATGGAACGCAGGAAGGCAAGTGATTTCCCCCAGGAAGTCCTGAGGCTCTTCGACGGCTACATCCACGGCATGCTGTCCCGGCGCGAGTTCCTCGACCGGGCGGCCCGGCACTCCGTCGGGGGCGTCACCGCGGCTGCGATGCTGCAAAGCCTCACTCCGGACTACGCGCTCGCCGAGCAGGTGAAGAAGGACGATGCGCGCATCCGCGCCGAGGACCTGAGCTATGCGTCGCCGCGAGGCTCGGGAACGATGCGAGGCTATCTGGCGCGTCCCGCGGCGGGCAGCGGGCCCTGGCCCTGCATCGTCGTCGTGCACGAGAACCGCGGGC
The DNA here is from genome assembly GCA_027307095.1 of Betaproteobacteria bacterium. GTDB lineage: Bacteria > Pseudomonadota > Gammaproteobacteria > Burkholderiales > Casimicrobiaceae > VBCG01. Next base: position 9,714 of record DAHUXO010000279.1, read on the forward strand.
TCAATCCCTACATCGAGGACGTTGCGCGCCGCCTTGCGGTCGACGGCTACGCGGCATTCGCGCCCGATGCGCTGACCCCCGTCGGCGGCTACCCCGGCAACGAGGAGAAAGCGATGCAGCGCTTCGCCGGGCTCGACTCGAAGAAGCGCACCGAAGACATGCTGGCCGCGGTGCCGTTCCTGAAATCGCGATCCGAATGCAACGGGCGCATCGGCGCCGTCGGATTCTGCTACGGCGCCGGCATCGTCAACCTGATGGCGGTACGCTTTCCCGATCTCGCGGCTGCGGTGTCTTTCTACGGCGTGCAGCCCTCCGCCGCCGATACCGCGAAGATCAAGGCGCCGCTGCTGATTCATTACGCGGGACTCGACGAGCGCATCGACGCGGGCTGGCCGGCATGGCAGAAGGCGCTGGACGCCAGCCACGTCCGCTACACGATGCACATGTACTCCGGCGTCAACCACGGCTTCCACAACGACACGACGCCGCGCTACGACGAGGCGGCGGCGACGCTTGCGTGGTCGCGGACGATCGCGTTCTTCGACCGGCACCTCAAGCACTGAGCGCGATTTCGACCTTCATCTCCTGCGCCAGCGCCTGCAACGCCTGGCGCAGCGCGCCGTCGTCCAGCGCATCGGGCACGGCCAGCAGCGCCCTGATCCTGAACGCGCGCCCCCCCGGCGCCGCGCCGTCGACGATCTCGGTGTGGAGATTCTCGATGTCGATGCCGTGCCCGGCGAGGTTCTTCGACAGGTCGTATACGATTCCCGGCCGGTCGGGGGCGACCGACTCGATGCCGAGGTGGCGTCGGGCCGGCACGCCGTGCACGTCGCCCCTCGCGACGACGACGCGCAGGCCCTCGGACTCCAGGCTGCGCAGTGCGGTCGTCAGCGCGTTCGCATTTGCCGACGCGACCTCGAAATGCACGATGCCTGAGAACTGACCGGCGATGCGCGTCGTGCGACTTTCCGCCCAGTTGGCGCCGAAGCCTTGGGCACGTTCCGACAGCAGGCTCACGAGGCCCGGACGATCCTTGCCGATGACGGTGACGACCAGCGATGCGTCGAGCTTGCCGGCCTCGGCAGTCAGCGCCATCGAGCGGCGAATCATCGGCGCACGCGTCGCGAACTGCTCGTCCTGCGGATAGGTCGGCAGCGCGCCGTGCTCGGCGGCGTGGCGCAGCACCTGGGTGAGCAGCCTCAGTCCCATCGGCGCCAGCGCGCGCTCCCACAGCTCGCGCGCGGTCTCGCCTTTCCGCACGAAGCACCAGTCCTGCGCCGCGATCGCGCCTGCGTCCCACCCGTCGGCCAGGTGATAGACCGATCCGCCCGCGATCGGATCGCCTTCGAGGACCGTCCACTCGACGGCGGCGATGCCGCGATGCCGCGGCAACAGCGACGGGTGGTAGCCGATGCTGCCGAGCCTCGCGCGCGCCAGCGCCTCGTCGTTCACCCGTGCGTGCGTGTGCGCCGCGACGATCACATCGGTGCCCTCGGCGATCGCCTCGCCCGGCACGACCTTGGGGTCGTCGAGGACATGCACCGGCACGCCGGCACCCTTCGCGGCGAGGGCGAGCCTGTCGTCGGCAGCCGGCGCTACGACGCGCGCAACGTCGACGCCGTCCTTGCGCAGCGCCTCGAATACGGTCGCACCGAAATAGCGCGATCCCACCAGCGTGATCTTCATCGTCGTCCTCGTGTCCTTGGGCGGGCTCCGGGCCGCGGTCCTGCGCAAGATTACCTCAACACGACGGCGTTCGGCGGCGCAGCCTGGCGGTCACCGATGGCAAAATCCCCCCGATGGCCTCCCTGCAGGACCTGCGCTTCTGGCTTCGCATCCCCGCGTATGTCGTCAACGGCATCGAGGTCGCGGTCGGCGTCGGCCTGATTCACGCCATCGTCGCCGCGCTCGCCGGGCCGCAGGCGGGATTGCTCGCGAGCAGCGGTGCCATCTGCGCAAGCCTCCCCGACCTGCCCAGCACGGTCGGCAGGACCTGGCAGCGCGTCGCGATGGGCGCATCGCTCGCCTGTGCCGCCTCCGCGGTCGTCGCGGCGCTGATCCCGCATCCGTGGGGGCTGGGATTCGCGATCGGAGCGATCGCCTTCGTCTCGCTGCTGACCCTGGGCTGGGGTCCGAGGGCGGGTCCGATTTCGTTCGCGCCGATCCTCGCCATCGTGTTCGCGGTGGCCGCACCGGCGCCCACGGTGCGCGAGGCGCTGGCCTGGAACGGGGCGGGCGCCGCGGCCTATCTTGCGTGGGCCGTGCTCGCAACCTGGACGCTGCAGGCTTTTTATCGGTGGAGCTCTCTCGCCGAGGTCCTGGACGCGACGACGCGCCTGCTGCGCTCGCGCGCGAGCCTGCTCGCCGTCGCACGGCTGGAAGCGGCCGACGTCGCGACCATACGCTCGTGGATCACGGATGAAGCCGCGCTGGCCGAGCGTCTGCAGGCCGCGCGCGATTTCGTGTTCGTGGCGCAGGACGCGCGCGGCTCGGAGCGCCATACCGCGATCCTGCTGCGCCTGATCGAATTTCGCGAGGTGCTGTTCACCAGCCGGCTCGATCTCGACCTGATGGGCTCCGACGACACGAGCGTCGCCGTGCGCAGGCGAATCGCGGACGCGCTCGAGGTCATCGCCGACACCATGGATGCCGCACGGGCCGCGTATCGCGGCGACCGCCGCGCGCTCGCCCGCGCCGCCGCGATGCCCGCGCGGGCAGGCGTGATGGACGGCATATCGCTGCCCGCGTCCGATCCGCGCGCGCGCCTCGTGCCTGCGCTCGGCGACCGGATGCGACGCCTGGCCGGCGAAGCCAGCGCGATCGTCGCACTGCTCGCCGGCGAGGGCAGCAGCCCGGACATACCACTGACCCCCCGGGAGCTTCGCCTGTTCGTCGCGCCGGACGGCTGGCCGTTCGCGGCAATCCGCGGGCACCTGACGCTGCGATCGCCGGTGTTCCGGCACGCGTTGCGCATGAGCCTCGCGCTCGCCGCCGCGTATTTCATCGCTCACGGATCGCCGTGGGCGTCGCATCCGGCGTGGGTGGTGCTGAGCGTCGCGGTCGTCCTGCGCGGCAGCCTCGAGCAGACGCTGGCCCGCCGCAACGCGCGGGTGCTCGGCACGCTCGTCGGCTGCCTGCTGGTGATGCTGCTGTTCCGGCTCCCGTCGAACGGCTTCCTTGCCGCCGTCTTCATCGCGTCGGTCGCCATCGCCCACGCGTTCGCCGGGGTCCACTACGTCGTCACGGCGATCGCCGCAACGGTGATGGCACTCATCCAGCAGCATCTGGCGTTTCCCGCGGGCAACTTCGCGATCGTCGAGCGCATCGGGGACACGTTCCTCGGCGCGGCGCTCGCGTGGGCGTTCAGCTATGTGCTTCCGTCATGGGAGCGGCGCAGCCTGCCGCAGCTCGTCGAGCGCGCCGTCGAGGCGTTGCGGCTATACGCTGCGACGGCGATGGCGGGCGGTGAGGGCGCCATGGTCGAGCAGCGGCTGGCGCGCAGGCGCGCGTACGACGCGCTGGGCGCAGTCGCAGCGGCGTTCCAGCGCAGCGCCGCCGAGCCCGAGCGCGTCCGCCTGCCGCTGGTCGAGCTGGCGACCCTGCTCGACTTCGCGCAGCGCCTGATGGCCCATCTGTCGATGATCCGGCTGACGCTCGCGCATCGCAGCGTGCGGCTCGACATGCCGCAGGTCGCGGCGATGCTCGAGCGTGCCAATGCCGATGTGCGCCAATGTCTGAGCCTCGCGGACCGCAAGGCGGCCGGCGCAGCGCGGGCGTTCGAACTGCCCGGCGAGTTGCCCGCGGCACCGCCGATCGACGACCGGCTCGCCTGGCTCAGGCGACGGCTGCGGGTGACGGTGCTCGACGCGGGGAACGCAGGGCGCGCGGCGGTGGATCTGCTCGCGAGGCTGCGCGATGCGCGCTCGAGCGCAGATCCGTCCTGAGCCGGGGCGCCGAAGCCGCCGGATCGGCCGGAGAATGTCCGACGGCCGCGGCGGTGCCTAGCCGCAGCAGCCGCTGCGCTGCGCGCGTTCGCCGGCTTTCGGCAGCGCGGCAGCGGCGACCGCCGGCGTGCAGCAGCTTCCCGCCTTCGCCTGGTCTTCGGTCGTCCCGTTGAAATACTCGATCTGGTCCAGGGTGTGGAAGCCTTCCCAAGCGATGCCCTGGGGGTCGGTGACCCAGTGCTTGTCCGAGAGCGCGTAGCAGCAGTTCGCGTTCGGCTGGTCGCTGACCGCTGCGCTATCGGCGGCTGCGAATTGGCTGCGCAGATCGGCGAGCTCGTCGGCGGTGTCGGTCTGCAGGCCGAGGTGGTCGACCCCGACGTGCGTCCCGGGCCGCTGCGAGATCGCGAAATTGATCCGAGGATCGTCGAGCATCCATTTCGCGTAGTCGTCCTTGCGCACCGAGGGCTCGGTGCCGAACAGGTTGGCGTAGAAGCGGATGCTCGCGTCGAGATTCTCGACGCCGATGTGGACGTGGAAGCGCCTCATGCGGATTTCCTCTTGCGCGAAGTCGATGGAGCACGGGCCCCCGGTGCGCATGCCGGGGCACAGTGACCGCCGCGGTTGGCGCGGCAGCAGTTTTCGGTCAGGTAGCCGACGAGGTCCTCGACCGCAGCGACGTTGGCGCGATACCAGATGAAACGGCTTTCGCGGCGATCGGCGACGAGTCCCGCGCCGGCGAGCTCCTTCAGGTGGAACGACAGCGTCGCGGGCGCGAGTCCGAGCTTCGCGGCGATCGCCCCCGGGGTGAGTCCCGCCGGTTCGTGCTCGAGCAGGAGGCGGAACAGCGCGAGGCGGGTCGGTTGCGCCAGCGCGGCGAGGGAAGCGACGGCGCCAGACGAATCGTCGGCATCGGCGGCGTAGAATCGTTCGTTGGATTTCATGATTCCAATAATATCGAAATAAATGACACTGTCAAGCCCCGGACAAGCCCCGGACAAGCACCGGACAAGCACCGGACGCAGCGGCGCGCCGGGCGCGCCTCTCCGCGACGCCCGCAGGCGGCCGCGTAGAATCGCCGCAGCATGAGTCGCAGGATTCGATCGATGGGTTCGGGCACGAGGATGTCGCGGTGAGTCGCACGACGCTTCGCGCAATCCATGCGCGGGAGATCCTGGATTCGCGCGGCCGGCCCACCGTCGAGGCCGACGTCCTGCTCGAGGACGGGAGCAGCGGGCGCGCGAGCGTGCCTTCGGGCGCTTCGACCGGGACGCTCGAGGCCCACGAACTGCGCGACGGCGATCCGGCGCGCTACGCCGGGCTCGGCGTGCGCCGGGCCGTGGCCAATGTCGACGGGGAGATTGCACGCGCGCTGGCGGGCATCGACGCCGACGATCAGCGCCGGGTCGACCTGCGCCTGCGCGAGATCGACGGCACGCCGCGGCTCGCGCGCCTCGGCGCCAACGCCATCCTCGCCGTGTCGCTCGCCGCCTGCCGCGCCGTCGCGGCGTCGCGCGGCCAGGAGCTCTACCAGCGCATCGCGGACCTGGCGCAGGCGCAGCCGACGCTGCCGCTGCCGATGACCAACATCCTGAGCGGGGGCCTGCACGCGGGCCGCGGCATGGACGTCCAGGATTTCCTCGCCGTGCCGATGCACGCGGTGTCGATCGCCGACGCCATCCACCTGATCTCCCGCGTGCGCGCGGCGGCGACCGACCTGTCGCGCGAACGCGCACTGCCGACGTTGCTGGCCGACGAGGGGGGCCTCGCTCCCGGGTGCGAGACCGGGCGCGCCGCGCTGCAGCTGATGGTCGAGTCGATCGAGCGCGCAGGGTTGCGTCCCGGCGAGGACATCGCGATCGCGATCGACGTTGCAGCGGCGACGCTGAAGGCTGCCGGCGGACGCTATCGCCTCGCGCGCGAGGGACGCGACCTCGACACCACCGCGATGATCGGCATGATCGATTCCTGGGCGCGGCACTTCCCGGTCGTGTCGGTCGAAGACGGCCTCGACGAGGAGGACTGGACCGGGTGGAAGCTCCTGACCGAG
>DAHUXO010000290.1 GCA_027307095.1 Betaproteobacteria bacterium
CGCCGAGCAGAGCAGCGGGACGTGGTAGTTCGCGTTCGGGTCGGCGATGCCGAAGCGCAGCGTCACGCGAGCGATGAACGCCGGATCGGGAAGCGCCTCGCCCATCGCCACGTCGATGCGCATGCCCGCTGCCGGCCGGCCGGCAGCGGTGTCGAGCACGTGGGTCGTGAGACTGCCCATGGCGAAAGCGTACACCGTCGCGCCCGCATTGCGCCGCCCATGCGGAAAGACTAAAGTTTTCGCAGGCTCATGCGAAGGAGATGACGATGCCCGGGCCCGGAACCACGCGCAGGAAGGGAGTGTCGCCGCTGGCAGCTGCGCTCGTGGGCGCCGCGGTCGCGCTCGGCGCGGCGAATGCGTCGGCGGGCGGCGGGCCGTTCGGAATCGACCACCGGATCGCCTACGACAATTCCGTCATCTGGGCGCGACACAACCAGCAGGCGCTGGAGATCGGCGTCATCGGCTTCGAGCTCGGCGGCGCGCTGTGGCTGGGTGCGGACGACCGCTTCGGCCGCACGCTGTGGCAGTCGATCGACGCGTCGGCCGCGGGTGGCATCGCGTCGCAGGTCGCGAAGTATGCGTTCGGCCGCGAGCGTCCGGGCCAGACCGACAACCCGAACGAATGGTTCAAGGGCCGCTGCTGCCAGAGCTTCCCGAGCGGGGAGGTCACGCTGCAGGCGAGCTTCGTCACGCCGATCATCGCCAACTACCATGCCGACCACCCGTGGGTCTGGGCGCTCGAGGCTCTGCCTCTCTACGACGGCATCGCCCGGATGAAGACGCGCGGCCACTGGCAGTCCGACGTGCTCGCCGGATGGGCACTGGGCACGGCGGTCGGGTACTACGCGACCACGCGCAGCGAGCCGTTCTTCGTCTCGATCCTGCCCAAGGGCATCACCGCAGGCATCCACGCGACGTTCTGAGCGCCGTGCCCGAGACCGGGCCGTTCCCGGGACTGCCGCCTGCATTACCGCACGCGCATCGCGCTGAACGCGAGCGCCGCGAGGCCGAGCGCGAGCATCATGGCGAACTCGAACAGATGGTCGAAGATCCCGCCACCCTTCAGGAAGATGTCGCGGGCGATCGCGATGTAGTAGCGGAGCGGATCGACCCAGGTGAGCACCTGGACGCTTTGCGGCATGTTCCTGATCGGAAACGCAAAGCCCGAGAGGACCGTCATCGGCATGATGAAGAACATCGCCGAGAGCATCGCCTGCTGCTGAGTCGCCGCATAGCTCGAAATCAGCAGGCCGAGCCCCTGGGTGCTCGCGAGCAGCACCAGGCTCGCCAGGACCAGCGCCAGAACGTCGCCGCGCAGCGGAACGCCGAACCACAGCGCGGCCACCGCCGTGATCATCGCGACGTCGAACAGGCCGACACAGGCAACGGGAACCATCTTCCCCAGCAGGAATTCCATGCGTGCCACGGGCGTGACCATCAGCCGCTCGAGGGTTCCGATCTCGCGCTCGCGCACGACCATCATTGCAGTCAGCATCATCGTGCTGACGAACAGGACGTTCGCCATGATTCCCGGGATGAAGAACCACCGATCCTCGAGGTTCGGATTGAACCATGCACGCTCGACGACGCTGACCGGCGGCGTGTACCCGGACTCCGTCGCCGCGTACCGGCCGACGACCTGCGCGAGTTCCGCCATCACCAGCTGTGCCGTGTTCGGGTCGGAGCCGTCGGCGATCAGCTGGACCCGGCGCGCGGCCGTGAACTGCGGGGGAATCTGCATGATCACGCCGACGCTCCCTTCGTCCATCATCGTCCTCGCCGCCGCGATCGAGGGGACGAAGCGCAGCGTATAGTGCCCTGTCGCGACAACCGCCGCGAGCAGCCCGCGACTCTGCTGCGCGTCGTCGTGGTCGACGACGGCGATATCGGCATGCCGGACGTCGAACGTCGCCGCGTACCCGAAAATGAACAATTGGAGCAGTGGCGGCACGATCAGCGTGAAGCGCATCCGTGGATCGCGCAACAGCTGCACGAATTCCTTGGCCAGGAGCGCCGACAACCGCCCCCAGGCTGCGCGCAGGCGATCGCTCATCCGGCCAGTCCCAGGCGTGCGGCACGCCGGTAGAGCAACGTCGCCAGAACGACGAGCAGGAGCGCGAGCGCCGCGACCGCCGGCCAGAGGGTGAGCGGCGAAATACCCTTGAGGAAGATGCCCTTGGAGAGCGCGACGAAGTAGCGCGCGGGGAACACGACGGTCGCATACTGCAGCCAGATCGGCATGTTGCCGATCGCGTAGATCGCGCCCGAGAGAAGGAACGATGGCAGGAACGTCGTGATCTGCACGAGCTGGCTCGCGAGCATCTGATTGCCGGCAATGAGCGACAGCAGCGCGCCCTGGCACATGACCACCAGGAGGAAGAGTGCCGAAACCGAGGTGATCGCGGCGATGGACCCGCGCAGGGGGATATCGAAGACGAGGACGGCCGCTGCGACAGCGCCGAGCACGTAGATCATTCCGACGAAGAAATAGGGCACGAGCTTGCCCACGAGAAACTCCGAGCGCGAGAGCGGCGTGGTCCTCAGCATGATGACGTTTCCAAGTTCCATTTCCCGCGCGATGGTCAGCGCGGTCATCAACGCGCCGACGACCGACATCACGAGCACGATGACGCCCGGCACGATCGCGTATCGACTCTCGTTGGTCTCGTTGAACCACGTGCGCGCGTCGACCTCGATGTACGGCGCCGCGCCGCTGACCGACATCGCGTAGGCGTTGACCAGCGCCAGCGCGTAGTTGCGCACGAGGCGCGCGGTGTTGGCGTCGGTGCCGTCCAGGATCAGCTGGACGGTCGCGTTGCCGCGATGGAGTTCGCGCGCATAGTCGCGCGGAATCACGACCGCGGCCCATACCTGTCCGCTCTGGATCGACGCCGCGAGGGCGTGCCGGTCCCGGTAGCGCGTGACGACCTGGAACGCGGGGCTCGCTGCGAAATGGGCGGCCAGGTCGTCCGAAGCGACGTCGGCGGACTCCTGCAGGATACCGATCGGTGCGCCCATGATGTCGAGGCGGATCGCATAGCCGTAGAGGAACAGCATGATCGTCGGCATCAGGAACATCAGCGCCAGGCTCCGCGCATCGCGCAGCAGGTGCCAGGTCTCCTTGCGCGCCATCGCACGGACGTTGCGCCACCTCATGCCGCGGGCTCCCGTGATTCGAGCAGCGCGACGATGACGTCCTCGAACTGCGCCGTCGCCGGTGCCGCACGGTCGATCGCCACGCCGGCGCCGGCGGCTTCCGCGACCACCCGCTGCGCCGTCGCGGCAGCGTCGCGGCCCGCGCGAAGCCTCAGGCGCAGCCGTCCGGCGTACGGGACGATCTCCAGCACGTCAGGATCGTGCGTCAGCAGGGGCAGGCAGTCCGCGATGCGCGCGCTCTCCACCTCGACGATGGGAATCGACAGTCCCCGGTCGAGCAGTGCGCGGGGCGTGCTTTCGACGACGATGCGTCCGTCGTGCATCAACGCCAACCGGTCGCAGAACACCGCCTCGTCCATGTAGTGGGTCGTGATCAGGACGCCCACGCCTGCTTCCGCGAGCTCGTAGACGACTTCCCATAGCTCGCCGCGCGCCAGCGGGTCGATGCCCGAGGTCGGCTCGTCGAGGAACAGCACGTCCGGTTCGTGCAGCAGCGCTGCGGCGACTGCGAGCCGGCGCTGGTGGCCGAGGGGAATGCGTGAAGCACGCCCCGAGGCCGCATCGGCGAGATCGAGCCGATCGAGCGCCCAGTCGATGCGTGCGCGCCCCCGCGCCCGGGTGAGGCCGTACAACCCGGCCTGCAGCGCGAGGTTCTCGCGCACCGTGAGATCGCCGTACAGGGCGAAGCGCTGCGCGACGTAGCCGATGCGGCCTCGCGCCTCGCGCGCGCGCTCGACCATGTCGACGCCCGCGATCCTGATCTCGCCGCTGGTCGGCGGCAGCGTTCCGCACAGCATGCGGATGGCGGTCGTCTTGCCGGCGCCGTTGGCGCCCAGCAGACCGAAGACCTCGCCGTGGCGCACGGCGAGGTCGATCCCGGCCACGGCAACGAAATCACCGAACCGCCGGGTCAGGCGCCGCGCCTCAATCGCGCTGTCCGGTCGCTCGGGCATCGTGCACAGCCCCGGAAAGGGCGAGGTCGCGCAGCGCGACATCGTGCAGCGACGGGCGCAGCGGCCGCAAGACGAGCGCGAGCGCTGCGGCTGCGGCACGAAACGCCGGCTCGTCCCCGGCACCGCCGAGCCACACCTTCAGCGTCTCGCCGACGGGAAACGCCAGGCGCACCGAGGCGAATGCGCGGACTTCGCGGCGCCGCGCGCGCGCGCCGGGACCGCTCAGCTCGAACAGGGGCGCATCGACCTCGCGAATCAATTCGACGGGTGGTCCATGGCGCAGAAAGCGCCCGCCCACGAGCAGCCCGACCCGGTCGCAGCGCTCGGCTTCGTCCATGTTCGCCGTTGCGTAGACGATGGCAACGCGCTCGGCGCGAACCTGATCGAGCAGCTGCCAGAAAGCACGCCGCGACACCGGATCGACGCCGGTGGTCGGCTCGTCGAGGAACATGACCTTCGGTCGGCTCACGAGGGCGCAGGCCAGCGCGAGCTTCTGCATCATCCCGCCCGAGAGCTGACCGGCCCGCCGATCGCTGAACTCGACGAGACCCGTTCGCGCGAGCAGGTCCCGGATCGACGCCCGGGAGGATGCGCGATCGAGCCCATGCAGCTCGGCGAAAAACTCGAGATTCTCGGTCACCGAGAGGTCGAGGTACTGCCCGAAAGCCTGCGGCATGTACGCGATGCGCTGCCGCAGCGAGGGTTCCGTTGCCGACCGGCCGAGGACGGTCACGCTTCCGGCGGTCGGCTCGAGCTGGCCGATCAACAGGCGCAGCAGCGTGCTCTTGCCTGCACCGTCGGGTCCGACCACGCCGAATACCTCCCCGGCGACGAGATCGAGATCCACGCCATCGAGCACAGGCCGGTCGCGATACGCGAAGCACAAGCCCTGCGCACGAACGACGATGGCCTCGCTCATCTGTCGGTGACGAGCCGGACATCGGCAGGCATGCCGATCTTGAGCTGGCCAGCCGCGTTGTCCACGTCGATCGTGGCCCGATAGACGAGATCGACCCGCAGCGCGCGGGTTTCCACGGTCTTCGGCGTGAATTCGGCTTCGGGGGAGATGAAGGCCAGGTGCCCGGTGAATACCCTTCCGGGAAGACCGTCGACCTCGACCTGGGCCGCCTGCCCGAGCTTCACCCGCGGCAGGTCCTTTTCATCGAGGTAGACGCGCACCCACGGCCGGTCGAGCTCGGCGACGCGGAACACGGGCTGCCCCGCCGCGACGTTCTGTCCCTGCTCGGCGAGCCGGACACTCACGATGCCGGCGACGCTGCTCGCGAGGCGCGCGTACGAGAGTTGCTGCTCGGCCGTCGCCACGAGCGCCTTCGCCGCGTCGAAATCGGCGCTGGCCCGGGCGATGTCTTCCTTGCGCGCACCCTCCCGAAGGAGAGAAAGACTCTGCCGTGCCTGCTCGACTTTCGCCGCAGCGACCTCGAGCTGATCGTTCACGGTATCGAGCTGCTGCGGTGGCGCGAAATGATCCGCAACGAGCTTTGCCGTTCGTTCCTGCTGCGTACGCGCGAAACGCAGGTCGGCCTCGGCTTGGCTCAGCGCGGCTACCGCCGCCTGGACGTCCTGTACGCGCGATCCCGCCTTCAGCACGGCGAGCGCCTTTTCGGCGGAAACTGCCTGGGCGCGCGCACGGGCAAGCGTCAGCTCGAGATCCCGCGGATCGAGTTCGGCCAGAATCTCACCGGCCTGGACGGCCTTTCCTTCATCGCTGTCGAGCCGGAGGATGCGGCCGCCGACCTGGAACGAAAGGTCGACCTCATGCGCGTCGACGGTCCCGGACAGCACGATCGGCACCGCTTTCGGGTGATCGCCCCAAGGCCACGAGACGTCGCAGCCCGCGACTGCCATCGCGGACGCCAGGAGCAACAACCTGAGAACAATCGCAGACACCGCGGGTGCGCTTCCGGCTGTGGCTTTGCAATCAGCCCAGCGGATATCCGACGGTCTGCGCGAACGTCACGAACCTGGAAGCGTCGAGGCGCAGCGCCGCGTCGAGCTTCGGGTAGTCGATCGCCCCGCGAAAGACCGTCGCCAGGCCCTCGGAGGCGCAGAACAGGTAGACGTTCTGGCCGATGAATCCGGCGTCGACCGACGCGTAGAGCCGCCGCTCCACGGGACCGACGTCACGCATGCGGTCACCGTGGGCGACGTAGACGAGATCGAGTGGCGCGACCCCTGCGAAGTCCTGCAGCCCGGTCTGCGCGCGAAGGTCGTCCGGAAGCTCCTTCGCCAGCGCGTGCCGCGCCGGGTCGTAGCGCCACAAGCCGTCGGCCATGGCAGCGTAGACGTCGATCACCATGATGTGGCGCCAGTACGGCGCGGTGCGATCGCCACTCGGACGATTGATGCCGTAGGCGGCCCACAACAGGTCGGACAGGAGCTGCGGCGGCAGCGGACGCTGCGAGAATTCCCGGGTCGAGCGGCGCTTCGCGAGCGCCTCCATCAGCGGCATGCCACCGGCCTTGCGTGGTGGCGGCAGCGCTCGCGACTCGCGCTCCGCCGCCTGCGCGAGCGCCGGCATCGCAGCGAGCGTGGCGCCGCCGAGCAAGGCCGCGCCTGCCTCCCGCCGCGACATTGCCGGGCCGCCGATTCGCGACCGGACGCGATTCGCGTCGCTCGCCGGCGCATCGGTGATCTCGCCTCGGGTCCTGGATCGTGTCATGTCGGCCGCGCTGCCTGGAGGATCGTCCTGCGCACCAGCGTCTCGAAAATCGGAACCTTGTACGCATTCCTGGAGAGCGGCGTTGCGCCGATGATCGCTGCGCGTGCCGCAAGGCGTGCCGACTCATCCGAGACGCGTGCTCCGACGAGCGCAGACTCGGCGCCCCTGGCCCGGTACGGCACCGGGGCCGCTGCGCCCAGCACGACCGAGGCGCGTCGGCAGGTCCGGTCGGCATCGAGCTCGAGCACCACCGCCACGTCCGCCAGCGGCCAGTCGAAGGATTCCGTTTCGCCGAGCCTCAGATGCGCGGAGCGAACACCGGCATCGAGCGGCGGCAGCACGACGGTGGTGAGTATCTCGCCGTCGCGCAGGTCGTTCTCGCGGTGCAGGTCGCGTTCGGGCAGGAGCAGGAACGACTCGAGGGGCACGACGCGCGGGGTTCCGCCGGCTCGTACGAGCTCGAGCCTCGCGCCGAAGGCGACCAGGGCGGTGGCCGGTGTCGACGGATGCACGATCGCGCAGCCGCGGTGCGCGAACAGCGCGTGGTGCTGGTTCTCGCCGGCGAATGCGAAGCACGTGCCGCCCCCTTTGCGAGGGCAATGATGATGCGGGGAGCGGAAATACCAGCAGCGCGGACGCTGCAGCAGGTTGCCGCCGATCGTCGCGACCTGCCGCAACTGCGGACTCGCCGACCGCCCGGCCGCGTCGGCGAGCGCGCGGTAGCTGGCGCGAACCCTGCCCGACTCCGCGAGCTGCGCCAGCGTGACGTTGGCGCCGATCGCGAGCGTACCGTCAGGCCGCTGCGCGATGCCCCCGAGCTCCGCGACCATGCGCAGGTTCACGATGCGCGCCGGAGTCAGCAGACCGTCCTTCATCAGGCCGAGCAGGTCTATCCCGCCGGCCTTGAGGACCGTGGCCGTGGCCGGCGGTCTGCCGTCGCCGCTCAGCATTCCCGCAGCGACCGTCACGCTGCGCGGCTCGAGCGCCTGCGCGAGCGTCGACGGGCTCGTCCACGCGAAACTCTTCATGCGCCAACGCTCCCTGAAGCGATCCGACCCAGGGCGCCGAGCACACGGGCGGGAGTCATCGGCAGCCGTCGCATGCGCACGCCGATCGCGTTGTACACCGCGTTCGCGACCGCCGGGGCGGTGGGGATGATCGCCGGCTCGGCGACGCCATAGGCATCCGTCGCGCTCGTTCCATGGTAATTCTCGAGCACGATCACATCGATCGCCGGGACTTCGCGCGAGCGCCCGATCTTGTACTGCTCGAGATTCGCGTTGAGCATCCAGCCGGTGCCGCGATCGAGGATGCGCTCCTCGTAGAGCGCGTAGGAGATACCCTGCAGGATGCCGCCGTGGATCTGGCTTTCGATCTGCAGCGGATTCATCGGGCGCCCGCAATCGTGCACCGCGACCACTCGCTCGACGCGCACGACACCGGTCTCGGTGTCGACCGCCACGGCGGCGAACTGGACGCCACCGAGATCGCGGCGCGCATTGGCCATGTCACCCATCTTGCGCGCGAAGCCCCCGTAGTCGTCCGACCGCGCCGCGATCGCACCGATCTGGTCGCTGCGCAACAGCGCCGCCGCGTCCTTGAAGCTCATGCCGCGGGACCCGTCTGCGGTGACGATGCGGCCGTTGCGTGCGCGCAATTCGGCGGCCGGCGCCTCGAGCGCCGGTGCCGCAGCGGCGAGCAGCTGCTGCAGCACCCGATGCGCTGCATTGCGCGCGGGCGGTGTGATCGACGCCGTGGTCAGGCTTCCGTACGACGGCGGACCCGACGGGAATTCGGTGTCGCCGATGCGCACGGTCACATCCTCGGCGCGCAGACCCAGCTCCTCGGCGACGACCTGGGCCAGCACCGTCGTGATACCGGTGCCGATGTCCTGCACGCTGGATCGCAGATCGACCGAGCCGTCGCGCAGGATGCGCACTTCGCAGGCCGAGTTGGTCTGCACGTTGGCGCTCCAGTGCGACTGCGCCA
>DAHUXO010000301.1 GCA_027307095.1 Betaproteobacteria bacterium
CCATTCCGCAAACACCTGCTCGCTGTGCTCGCCCAGACGCGGCGGCGGACGCGAGGCGCGAACGCGGTTGCCGTTGAATTGAACCGGATATGCGGTCGTTTTGGTCGTGCCGGCCACCGGTACCGGCATCTCCTGGATGAGCCCCGTTGCCGTCAATTCCGGATCGCCGAGGATGCCGGCGAAGTCGTTCATCGGCCCGCTCGGAACGCCGCGCCGCTCGAATTCGTCGAGCCATTCGCGCGCGGTGCGGGTCGAAAATACCTCCTGCAGAATCGCCGCCAGGGCCTTCTGGTTCTCCGCCCGCTGCGCGATCCCCGAGAAGCGCGGATCATCGAGCAGTTCCAGCTTGCCGGTCGTCTCGCAGACCTCGCGCCAGAGCTCGTTGTTGCCGGCGGCGACGATGATCTGCGCATCGCTCGCATCGAACGCCTGGTAAGGTGCATTGCGGGGATGCGCCGATCCGAGGCGCCGTGGCGCCATGCCGGTCCCCCAATATTCGCTGGTCTGCAGCGCTGATATCCCGAGCAGGCAATCGAGCATCGAGCAGTCGAGGTGGATGGGGCGCTGGTCGCGCAGCGCTTCGCCACGTGCGGCGAGAATCGTGTACGCCGCGTAGAGGCCTGCCGTGAAGTCCGCCACAGGAACGCCGCATTTCGCCGGCGGGCCGTCGGACTCGCCGGTAACGCTCATCAAACCCGATGCACCCTGCACGACGACGTCGAAGGCACCCCTCTTCGCGTACCGGCCGTGCTGGCCGTAACCCGAGACCGAGCAGTAGACGATCGACTTGTGCAGCTTCGCCACTTCCTCGAATCCGACCCCGAGCCGGTCGAGGACTCCGGGGCGATAATTCTCGACGATCACGTCGGCCCGGGAGCAGAGCTCGCGCACGCGAGCAAGCTGCGCGGGATCCTTGAGGTCCGCGACGATGCTGCGCTTCCCGCGATTGAGCGACGCGAAGTTGAGACTGAACGACTCTCCCGCGGAATCTTCGACGATCGGCGGCCAGGTGCGCAGGCCGTCTCCCTGCGGCGCCTCGATCTTGACGACGTCGGCGCCGAGGTCCGCGAGGAGCATTCCGCAGAACGGGACCGCGGCGATGTGTCCGAACTCGAGGACCCGCATGCCGGCGAGAGGCTGGTGCGCTGCGCCGCGGCTCATGCCTCCGCTCCCGCCGTCAGTCCTGCCCAGGCGGCTGCCACGGTTTGTCGATACGCCGCGACGCGATGCACGCTGTTGAACAGGAACACGCCCGTGAGCTGCGAATCGCGCTCGAAGACAGCGACGAAGCGCCGCTCGTCCATCGCGCCCTCGACGACGCGCATCGCATCGCCGCGCCGCGGGGAGCCGACCAGCTGAAGCTTGCAGCCGTATTGATCCGACCAGAAGAACGGAACGGGCGCGTACGGCCGGCCGGCTCCGGGCGCGGCGAGGAGCGTCGCTGCAGCGGCGTCACCTTGCGCGATTGCGTTCTCCCAGTGCTCGATGCGCAGCTGTCCGTAATGGGGGTGCGTCCAGCTGGCGACGTCGCCCGCCGCGACCACCCTTTCGGCCCCGAGCGCCGCGCAGGTGGAATCGCACACCACGCCGTCGTCGAGGACGAGGCCCGAGCCGCGGAGCCACTCGACGTTCGGGACTGCGCCGACTCCGACGATGACGCAGTCCGCCTCGATTACCCTGCCGTCCCGAAGCCGCACCCCCTCGACCGACGTCGAGCCGACGATCGCGTCGACGGCGGCGCCGAACAGCGGGTGCACGCCATGCGATTCGTGCAGTCGCAGGCATGCGCGGCCGAGATCCTCGCCCAGGACGCGATGCATCGGGACGGGATCGATGTCGACCAGGGTGACGTCGTGCCCGAGGCTCCGCAGCGACGCTGCGGCTTCCGACCCGATGAATCCGGCGCCGACGATCACGACCTTGCGGCCGCCCGAGGCGAGGTGTGCGCGCAGCGCCTGCGCGTCGTCGACGGTCCGCAGCGTGAAGACTCCGCCCAGCTCGACCCACCAGCCCGGCCTGCGTGCACGCGCCCCGGTGGCGACGACGAGACCGTCGAATGGAAGCCGGCGCCCGTCGGCGAGGACGACCTCGCGCCGCTGCGGATCGAGGGCCGCGGCTCGTGCATCTAGAAGCCACTCGAGCTTCAGGCCGTCGGCGATGCGCAGGCCGAGCCGGGACCGGTCCCATTCTCCGCAGAGAAACTGCTTCGACAGCGGCGGGCGCTGGTAAGGCAAATGCGCCTCTTCGCCGACGACCGTGATCGTTCCATCGAATCCGCGCTTCCTCAGTGCTTGCGCGGCGGAGAAGCCGGCGAGCGATGCGCCGGCGATGACGACGGAACGCACGCGTCTATTTTTCGATCGTGATCGCCTGCGTCGGACAAAGCCGTGCCGCGTTTTCGACTCGTGCGCGAGCACTCTCCGGCGGCTCCTCCTGCAAGACGTACAGCATGCCGTCTTCGCGCACTTCGAAGACATCCGGTGCAGCGAGCACGCACTGGGCGTTGCTCATGCACGCATCAAAGTCGACGATCACTTTCATCATCCGGCTCCTTGTGCCCTGAGGTTGGACGCGTATTTCGCCATCTCCAGGGATGACGCCGACAGCCCGGAGGATTCGTTGTTCTCCGCCTTCTCCATGCGAGCGAGCACGCGGCGCGCATGGACGACGCCCACGTCCGAGCGCAGGTTGATCTCGCGATAGGTCGTGTTGTCGGAGAGCGAATCGGAGAAATCGAGCATTTCCTGCTGCTTGGCCAGTGCCCATTCGTCCTGGGCAACGACCTCGGGGAACTCGAAGGCCATCCCCTGGGCAAGCGTCATCGACCGATCGGGCGGGAAACGCGCCCCGGCTTTCGCGATCATGATCCAGTGCCACTCGAGGTGATGTTCGTCGATCGGCGTATCGGTGTGGCACAGGATGTATCCGGCTTCGTCGTCGGTCCCGAGCTTGCCGGGCGGAGCGACGTGCAGCTGAACGCGGACCAGACCGGGGCCGATCATCGCGTGGGTGTGGTTCCGGTCCACCACCTCGAGGCCGAACCAGCGCTGATAGTACGGGGGCAGCCGGTAGTTCTGCACGCTGCGCGTGGTCATGACCTTGGGATTCCCGTCCACCACGCCTTCGACCAGCCCGACCGGGATCATCGAATTGGCGAGGTCTCCGATGTTGCCGTCGTGCAACGGGAAGAAGTGGGTGATGTCCAGCAGGTTCTCGATCAGCAGGCGGGAATTGGCGCGAATCCTGATCGGCGGGTCGGCAATGACTGCCTCGTAGCGCGAGTCGGCGAGCTCCGGTATCCGCGGCGGTTTTACGTCACCGATTTTCGCGGGGTCACCGGGCCAAAGCCAGACGAGGCCGTCCTGCTCGACGACCGGATAACGACGCAGCTGTGCGGCCGGCGAGATCGGAATGTCGCGCTGCATCGGAATATCGACGCATTTGCCCGAGCTGTCGTAACAGAGGCCGTGATAGGCGCAGCGCAAGACCCCGTTGTCGAGCAGCTTCCCATCCCAGAGCGGGAAACGCTTGTGGCAGCAGCGCCCGTCGAACGCCACGACCTTGCCGTCCTGCGCGCGCCACATGACCATCGGCAACGCAGTGATGACCTTCTTGTCGAGCTTGTACTTGAAGTTGCGCGACAGACCGGCGACGTACCAAGTGTTTCGGATCATCGAGCTTGACCTCCGAAAAGTCTCAACATATGGACCTGAATTCTATATGTTAATCATATCAATCCATCCCTGACGGGTCAAGCTGCGAGCCCCGTTCAGCCGAGGTATGCGCTGCGGACCAGGTCGGAATCGCGCAGCTCGTCCGCCGCCTGGGAGAAGCGAATCTGCCCATGCGACAGGGCATACGCCCAATCGGCGAATTCGAGGGCGAGCGTGGCGTTCTGCTCGACCAGGAGTACCGAGATGTCGTGCTCGTGGAACTTCGAGATGACCTTGAAGATGTACTCGACGATGAGTGGGGCGAGGCCGAGGCTCGGCTCATCGAGGAGGAGCAGCCTTGGCTCACCCATCAGCGCTCGACCGATGGCCAGCATCTGTTGCTCGCCACCCGACAGCGTTCCGGCGAGCTGGCCGAGTCGCGGTCCAAGCGCCTCGAAAATGTCGATCACGCGGTCGAACTGCACCCTCGGATTGCCCCGCACGTAGCTTCCGAGCAGAAGGTTCTCGCGGACGGTCAGCCCGGGAAAGACCTGTCTGCCCTCCGGGCAATGGATGACGCCGCGTCGCACGATTGCGGACGAGTCGAGGCGCGAGATGTCCTCGCCATCGAAGATTATCGTTCCACGCGACGGCCTCAGGATCCCGGAGATCGCTTTCAGCATCGTCGATTTGCCGGCTCCATTCGCCCCGAGAAGCGCGACGACCGAACCGTCGGGGATCTCGAGGCTCACGCCACGCAGCACCTGCACGCGACCGTAGTGGACGTGGACGTGGTCGAGCTTCAGCACGCGGCCGTCTCCGCCTGTCCGTGACGGCCGGTGCCCAGGTAGCACCGCAGGACTTCCGGGTCGCGACGCACGCCGGAGGGCGACCCTTCGGCGATCTTGCGACCGAAGTTCATCACCGTCACACGCTCGGCGATGCCTTCGAGCAGCTCGAAGTGGTGCTCGATCATCAGCACGGCGCACCGTCTGCCGGCACCCGCGATGCACGCGAGGAGGCGGGGCGTCTCGGCCTCCGTGAGCCCCGCGAATGGCTCGTCCAGCAGGAGCAGCTTCGGCTCCGAGATCAGTGCACGCGCAACGTCCAGCAGCTTCTGGTGCCCGTACGGGAGGTCGGCCGGGGAGAAGTCGCGCAGCTCCCACAGGTTGAGCTCGCGCAGCAGCCGCTCGGCGCGCACGCGCGCGGCCTTTTCCTGCCTTCGGGTCGAAGGCGTCATCAGGGCGCCTTCCAGGCCGGTCGTCATCTCGCTGTGGAGGCCGACCAGCAGATTCTCGAGCACCGTCAGCGTCGGAAAGAGCTCGGCTCGTTGGAAGCTCCGCGCGACGCCGGCGCTGACCACTTGATGCGGCAACAACTCCAGCACGTCGGTCCCATTGACGCGTACGCTGCCGCTCGCAATCGAACAGACGCGGCTCAGCGCGTTGATGAGCGTCGTCTTGCCGGCTCCGTTGGGTCCGACCAGCGCGAAGATTCCGGTGTCCGGCACTTCGAGATCGAGTCGATCGACGGCGACCAGTCCGCCGAACCGAACTGTCACACCGCGCGCCTCAAGCATCGAGGGGCACCGTGGCATTGCGCGTCCGGTCGAGCGTAGTGCGCTTCGCCGCGTGGCGACGCAGCAGAGCTTTCAGTCCTCCCGGGAAGAACAGCACCACCAGCACGATCATGCCGCCGAGGATCGCGAGGGAGAGGCCGCTTACGGTCGCTGCTGCGTTCTTGATCGCGTCCACGATGATCGCGCCGCCGATCGCGCCCGGGATCGAGCCCATTCCCCCGATGACGACCATCGCGAAGAACAGGAGCGAGCTGTCGATTCCGAAGTCCTCCGGGGCGACGAATCCCGCGAGAAACGCATAGATGCCACCGGCGGCGCCCGCAAGGAAAGCGCTGCACACGAAAGCGACGACCTTGGTGCTGGCGACCGGGACGCCCATTGCGGCGGCGGCGATCTCGCTGTCCTTGACGGCAGCGAACGCGCGCCCGAGGCGGGTCCGGGTCAGGCTCCAGACCAGGAGCGTCGCCACGATGAGCGCGATCAATGCGACGTAGTACATCAGGACCGGGGTGCCGACGTCGAGGCCGAGCAGCGTGGGTCGGTGCAGATGCAGGCCTTGGTCGCCACCGGTCAGCGCGTCCCACTTGAGTGCGATCTGATCGACGGCGATCCCGAATCCCAGTGTGACGATGCCGAGATAATGTCCGCGCAGGCGCGTCGCGGGGACGCCGAGAAACAGGCTCGCGATGGCCGCAAGCGAACCGCCGGCAAACGCGCCGCCCAGCAGATCGACCCCGAAGCGCGCGTTGAGTATGGCCGCGGTGTAGGCGCCAACCGCGACGAATCCGCTGTGACCCAGCGAGATCTGACCGGTCCGGCCCATCAGGAGGTCGAGGCTGATCGCGACGATCGCGAAGACGAAGAACTCCGACACGACGAACAGCCAGTAGACCTGCCGTTCGCCGATCAGCTGAAGGACGAGCGGCAACACGGCCGCAATGATCACGACCGGAACGGTAACCGCGTATCGTGGCACGAATGAGTCCCGCTAGACCTTCTGCACTGCCTTGCGACCGAACAAACCGTCGGGCCGGACGTACAGAACGAGCACCAGAAGCCCGAATACGATGGACATGGCGAGCTCGGGTGCGAGGAACGCGTCGATCATGTTGACGATCACTCCGAGGATCAATCCGCCTACGACCGCGCCGACGAGGGAGCCGAAGCCGCCGAGGATTGCCGCGATGAATCCGTAGACGACGATCGTGTCCATCATGTTGGGGGTCACGGACGTCGTCGGAGCGGCAAGGATCGCTGCGACCGCCGCCAGGAGGACGCCGAGGCCCCAGGCGGTCCCGAGGACGCGCCCGACGGGAATTCCCATCAGGCGGGCGGCATAGGTGTTCTCGGTGATCGCTCGCATGCCGAGACCGAGCTTCGTCGCCCCGAAGAGCGCGGCGAGCGCGACGCCGAGTGCGACGAGCAGCGCGAGCTGGACGATGTCCTGCGGCCGCAGGACCAGGCCTGCGACCGTGACCGGGGCGATCGCGATCGGCGGCGCCATCGGGCGCGGGTTGTAGCCGAATGCGAGGCCCAGCACCCCCTCCAGGAACATGAACAAGCCGAGCGTCACGACGACCTGGGTCAGGATCGGCGCGCCGTTCAGACGTTCGAGGAGCAACGCCTGGACGACGGCGCCGAGGATGAACGCCGCCGCGATCGCGCCAACGAAGGCGAGCGGCACCGGCACGTGCAACTGGGAAATCAGGACGTAAGCGACGTACGTCGCGGCCATTCCCATCGCACCGTGTGCGAAGTTGACGACGGTGCTCGCGTTGTAGATCACGACGAGCCCCAGCGCGGTAAGCGCGTACAGGCTGCCCTGGGCCAGTCCCGCGAGCGAGATCTGGAGCAGATACTGCGTCACGGCGGGGGCGGCGCTACTTGGTCATGGCCGCCGAGCCGTTGAACGCGCTGTCGGGCACGATCCCCCATTTGCCGCCCTTGGCTTGCCACAGCAACTGGCAACAGCCCCCGTCGTGCCGCTGCGGTGAGTAGTTGATCTTGCCTGCAATCGTGTCGAAATCGTGCAGCGTCTCGAGTTGCGCGACGAAAGCGTCACGGGTGATCGGTCCCTTGATCTTTTCCAGACCCGCATACGTGACCTGGCCGGCCAGCCAGCCCCAGGCGGCGTAGATATCGGCCGCGTGGCCTGGAGCGTACTTTCCCATCGCGGAGGCGAATTCGGCCCACTGAGGATCGGCACTGCCGGGGGGAGGAAGGAACGCAGTGCAATACGCGCCGTCCAGCGATCCGATCGCGTCGAAGATCCCGCCGTATCCGCAGGCTGACGATGTCAGGATGCGCGTCGGATGGTAGTCGAGGCTCGCCATCTGATTGAGAATTTGCGCGCCCGAGGTCGCAATCGTCGCCAGCATCACGACCTTGATCCCTGCCGATTTCAGTTTGATGACGGCGCTGCTGAAATCGACCTGCGAAGGTACGTACGGTATTTCGACGTCGACCTTGCCGAGCTCGCTCTTGATTCCCTCGAGAATCGGCTTGCCGAAGGCATCATCCTGATAGATCACCGCAG
>DAHUXO010000315.1 GCA_027307095.1 Betaproteobacteria bacterium
TGCTGCGGATGGTGCGCGACGCCGACGTGCTGACCGAGAATTTCCGGCGCGGCACGCTCGAGAAGCTCGGGCTGGGCTACGACGTGCTCTCGGCGGCGAACCCGGGGCTCATCTACTGCGCGATCTCGGGCTACGGGCGCAGCGGACCTGACGCCGACAAGGGAGGCTTCGACCTGATCGCGCAGGGCTACGCCGGACTGATGTCGATCACCGGCGAGCCTGGCGGACCTCCAGTCAAGGCGGGCGGTTCGGTGGCGGACATCAATGCCGGCATCCTCGCGGCGCTGGGCATCGTTGCCGCCTACGCGCACAAGCTCAAGACGGGGAAAGGGCAGGTCGTCGACACGTCGCTTGCCGAGGCCGCCCTGCAGCAGACCTACTGGCAGGCGGCGATCTATTTCGCGACCGGGAAATCGCCGGGGCCGACCGGCTCAGCGCACCTGCTCACCGCGCCCTACCAGGCTTTCGCCGCTTCCGACGGCTGGATCAACATCGGTGGCGCGAACCAGGTGAACTGGGAGCGCATCGCCGAGGTGGTCGGGCATCCTGAATGGCGCGACGATCCGCGCTACGCGACCAATTCGGCGCGGATCGCCAACCGGAGCGCCCTGGTCGCCGCGATGAACGAAGTCCTCGCGACGCGCAGCCGGGCCGAGTGGGTCGCTGCGTTCGACGCCGCCGGCGTTCCGGTGGGCCCCGTGAACACGATCGGCGAGGCGGTCGGGCATCCGCAGATGCAGGCGCGCGGGATGATCGTCGAGACCGAACATCCGCAGGCGGGCCGGACGAAATCGCTGGGTTGCCCGATCCATTTTTCGGATACGCCCACGCGAATCACGCGTCCCGCACCGCTGCTCGGCGAGCACACGCGCGAGCTCCTGCGCGAGTACGGCTACGACGACGCCGGGATCGATGCACTGGTCGCCGCCGGCGTCGTGGAGTCTGCCAGCGGTCAGTGACCGGCGTACACCGGCGCCGGCTGCGTGAACCAGGCGTGCAGGATGTGATAGACGGTCAGGTAGTTCTTCTGCTGGAAGCTCGCGTGCGAGATGCCCGCCATCACCGAGAACTGCTTGTCGGGACTGGGCAGCCGCTTGAAGAACTCGATCAGGTCGTCGAAGGCCGCGATGCCGTCGTACTGCCCGCGCAGGACGATGGTGGGCATCGTGATCTGCGCCGGATCGACGAGCGGCAGCTTCGAGCACATGTCGATGTAGGTGCCGTTGGGCATCGAGTCGTCGAGCGCGAGGATCGCATCGGCGAAGGCGTCGACGACACTCCGTTCGGCGCATTCCGGGTGGTCGCGCTCGAAGATCGAATAGACGAAAGCGCGATCGATCGGCCGCCGCTTCTTCGCGATGAACTCGGGCAGTTTCTTGCGGCGCTGCAGGAGCGTGGGCGCGCCTTCGCCGGTCCAGACGAACGCGTCCAGCGCCAGCCGTGACACGCGGCCGGGGTGCCGCTGCGCGAAGAGTGCTGCGCGCAGCGCGCCCGACGAGATGCCGTAGGCCATCACGCTTTCGATGCCGCGCGCCTTGCGCATGTAATCGGTCGCCGCGGCAAGGTCGTCGACGCCGTTGGAAATGTCGCAGAAAATGTCGCGCGACTTGTCGGAGCGCCCGTAGCCTTCCATGTCGACGCACCAGCAGGCGAAGCCGCGGCGCGCGAACCAGTCCATCACCGACGAATCGGGCCGGCCGGGTACGTGCAGGTCGAAGGTCGGCTGCGACGCCATCGACGAGCCGTGCACGAACAGCACGACCGGCTTGCCCTCGGGCGAGCCGACGAACTTCTCCCACAGGAACAGGCGGACGTCGCCCTTGGCCGTCCAGTGCTCGACGCCCTGGACGGGTGCGTCGGTCACCGACGCGCTTGCCACTGAAATCATCGTCGTGCGGTCCTCAGTCGATCCTCGCGCCGGTCTCGTGGATCACCTTGGCCCACAGTTCCTTCTGCGCCATGAAATACGCTCCGAATTCGGCAGGCGTCGAGCCCACGATCTCGGTCCCGACGCTCGCGAAGTAGTGCTTGACCTCGTCAGTTGCGAGCGACGCGACGAGTTCCTTGTGCAGCAGGTCGATGATCGGTTGCGGCGTTCCTTTCGGGGCGAACAGTCCCATCCAGACGTAGGCCTGGTAATCCGGCACCCCGGACTCCTCGACCGTCGGCACGTCGGGAAGCAGCGGCGAGCGGTGGGCGCCGGTCACCGCTAGCGCGCGCAGCTTGCCATCGCGGATGTGCCCCATCATGCCGGCGATCCCGGGGATCGACATCTGCACGCGGCCCGCGAGCAGGTCGGTGGTCCCCTGGGCGCTGCCGCGGTAGGGGACGTGGTTCATCTTCATGCCGGTCTTCGACGCGAGCAGCGCGGCGAACAGGTGCTGTCCGCTGCCGTTGCCCGACGACGCGAAATCGACCTTGCCGGGACGCGACTTCACCCAGGCGATGAACTCGGGCAGCGTCTTGGCGGGCACCTTGGGATTGACGACGACGACGCCGGGCTCGCGCGCGATCAGCGAGATCGGCTCGAAATCCTTGACGGCGTCGTACGGCAGCTTCGAGTACAGCGTCGCGCTGATCGCGTTGGTCTGCGACGCGAGGAGCAGCGTGTAGCCGTCGGGCGCGGCCTTGGCACCCAGCGGTCCGACGAAGCGGCTGCCACGATTCTCAATGACGACGGGCTGGCCCATCGCCGCGGTAATGCCCTGCCCTACGAGACGCGCCGTCACGTCGGCG
>DAHUXO010000316.1 GCA_027307095.1 Betaproteobacteria bacterium
TAGCCCCAGGCGATCGCGCCGGTGGTCTTTCCCCCGAACTGGTTCGACTGGTCGTGGCGTGCATTCGCCTGGATCGCGTTGGGACCCGCGACCATCCGCCAGATCGCCGTCAACGAATTCGTGCCTCGCGAATCGACCGCGAAGCCGGAATCGGAGGCAACGCGCTCCTCGCGACGCTCCGCCGCGACGGTCATGCTGCCGGCCGGCAGGGTGAAATCGCTCTGCCACGCATATTGGCGCTGCCGGGTCGTGAACGGATAGTCGCCGTATCCGGTCTTCGACACCGAACGGTCGTCGCCCTCGCCCACCGACAGGTTCGACGTCCACCACGGCGCGAGCCGGTCGGCCGCCGCCGCACGCCAGGACGTGAGCGTGGTCAGCGTGCGGTCGTTGAAGCTGTCGCCGGCGTCGAACTGGTTGTCGAGGTGGCTGCGGAAGAACTGCAGCGACAGCACTTGCCCCGGCGCGGGCGTCAACGATCCAGTGGCGGACACGCCGGCATTGCGATAGCCGTCGCGATCGGGGTCATAGCTGAAGTTGGCGGGATTGGTGATCGCATTGAAGCCTGCGCTGTGGCGCGCGGACACCTGCAGCGATCCGCTCGCGACCGGCGTTCCGCCCGAGATGCCCGCGGTGCCCGACAAGGTTTCATATGTTCCGTAGCCGACCGAGGCATTCGCGTGCAGACCGCGTTCCCCGCGTTTGGTGAAAATCTGGATGACCCCGCCGATCGCGTCGGCGCCATAGAGGCTCGACGCGGGCCCGCGAAGGATCTCGATGTGGTCTACCTGATCGAGCGGAATCCCCTCCAGCGCCGTCGCGCCGCTGGACGACGAGGAGACGCGCATGCCGTCGATCAGCACCAGCGTCTGCGTCGCGTTCGCCCCGCGCAGGAAGATCCCCGACGTCGCGCCGGGTCCGCCATTGCGGTCGATCTCGACGCCGGGCTGGCGCTGCAGCAGCGACACGAGGCTGTCGACACCGCTTTGCGCGATCTGGTCGGCGCCGATGACCGTCACGTCGGCGACGAGATCCTCGGCCGATTGGGGCGCACGCGCAGCGGTGACGACGACCGGCTCCAGGACGGCCGTGACCTTGGGCATGGCCGGCACCTGCGCGTGCGCGATCGGCGCCGCGGCGAACGCGACCACCAGGATGTAGAAAAATGGGTTATGGCGAACCGGGCCACCGGTTCGCGGGTGCTGCTGCTTGCTGGGCATCGGATGCTCGCTTTCGTCATGCCGTGGGGACCCCGCACGGACATTGATCGGCACAACACGAGCATCGCGACGACGCCGGCAAGCATCGGCGCCCACCGGCGTCAGGCGTCGGATGACGGGGCCTGCCGCGGTGGCGCGTACGCGCCTGCGAGCGGCAACGGATCCCCGCGCTGCGGTTCACTTTTCGCCGGTGGCGCCTCGCGGCGCCTCGAGCGATGCAGGCCGGTCTCCGGGCTCGCCGGTCTTGATCGTCCCGCCTTCCCGTCCGCAGCGCGCGGTCAGTGGCTTTGCCTCGAGGGTCGGACGATCCGCACCGGCTTACCGTTGCGGGGGCAGCCTCGGCCTTGGCACCTTCATTCGTCCTGCATCCGGCGCCGCACCGCGTTCCCGTTTCACCCGCCGGATCGATGACGTCCGGCGGACACCTGCGAACGTGATTCTACTTCACCGCCGGCGGTGATCCGGCTGCGGAGCCATTCCGCGGGCGGGCCGACCCGGTCACTTTGCTAGAATGACCGGTTCCGCTCAACGCACCTGCCACGGCCAGCGCCAAAGCGCGCCACGGACCGATCGCCCGCGAGTGAACCGCAAGCTCTACATCCGCACGTTCGGCTGCCAGATGAACGAGTACGACTCGGACCGCATGGCCGACGTGCTCGCCGCCTCCGATGGCCTGGCGCTGACCGACAGCCCCGAGAACGCCGACGTCATCCTGTTCAACACCTGCTCGGTGCGCGAGAAGGCGCAGGAGCGCGTGTTCCACGACCTCGGCCGCGTTCGCGCGCTGAAAGCGGCCCGCCCCGACCTGATCATCGGCGTCGGCGGCTGCGTAGCGTCCCAGGAGGGCGCAGCCATCGTCGAGCGCGCCCCGTACGTCGACCTCGTGTTCGGTCCGCAGACACTGCACCGCCTGCCCGCGATGATCCGCGCGCGCCGCGACACCGGTGTGCCGCAGGTCGACATCTCGTTCCCCGAGATCGAGAAGTTCGACCACCTGCCGCCGCCGCGCGTCGAGGGTGCAAACGCGTTCGTCTCGATCATGGAGGGTTGCAGCAAGTACTGCTCGTTCTGCATCGTTCCCTACACGCGGGGTGAGGAGGTCTCGCGCCCGTTCGACGACGTGCTGACCGAGATCGCCGACCTCGCCCTCCAGGGCGTGAAGGAAGTGACGCTGCTCGGGCAGAACGTCAACGCCTACCGGTGCCCATCGGCCGAGGACGGGGAGGTCGCGGACCTCGCGATGCTGCTCGAATATGCGGCCTCGATTCCCGGCATCGAGCGCCTGCGCTACACGACATCGCATCCGAAGGAAATGGGCGCGCGGCTGATCTCCGCCTACGGCAGGCTCGACAAGCTGGTGTCGCACCTGCATCTTCCGGTGCAATCGGGGTCCGATCGCGTCCTCGCCGCAATGAAGCGCGGCTACACGGCCCTCGAGTACAAGTCGATCGTGCGCAGGCTGCGCGCCGAGCGCCCCGGCCTGTCGCTCACGTCGGATTTCATCGTCGGCTTCCCGGGGGAGACCGAGGCCGACTTCGAGCAGACGCTGCGCCTGGTCGAGGAAGTGGGCTTCGACGGCGCGTTCAGCTTCGCCTACAGCACGCGACCCGGGACGCCGGCCGCGGATCTGCCCGATCGCGTGCCCGCCGAGGTCGCGCAGCATCGCCTCGAACGGCTGCAGGTGCTGCTCGACGCGCAGTATCGCGCCGCGAGCGCGTCGATGGTGGGCAAGCGGGAACGCGTGCTCGTAACCGGCCGCTCGGCCAGGGATGCGGGCGAGCTCGCCGGGCGCAGCGACAACAACCGCGTCGTCAACTTCGCCGGCGATGCGGCATCGATCGGTCGATACGTCGATGTCGTCATCACCACGGCGCTGCCGCATTCCTTGCGCGGCGAGCGCGTTCATCCCTGAGAGCCTCCGGCCCGCGCGCCGTCGCCGCCGGCCCTGTTCCTCGCAAACTGGAGCTACCGATACATGCTGCAACTGCGTGCTGCCCGCATCGCGATCCTGATGCCCGTCGTCGTCCCGCTGCTCTTCGCCGGCTGCGCGAGCATTCCCGCGTCGAGCGCGACCCGCTCCGGCGAATCCGAGGCAATCGCGGAAGCAGCCGCGAACGCCGCCACCGAGCACCCCGGCGGTTCGGGCGGCGCGGCACCCGGGAGCGCGCAGCCGACGCCGCCGAAAGCGACCGCTGCGGCAGCCGCTGCCGCGGCGGCAGCGCAGGCGGCCCATGCGGCCAAGCCTTTCGCGGACGTGATCAAGGGAGCAAAGGAATCGGCAGGCCTGTTCAACCTCTGGCAGAAGGACGACAAGGTCTGGATCGAGATCGCGCCCGAGCAGTTCGATCATCCGTACTTCTTCAAGTCGGCGCTGAACCAGGGCATCGGCGAGCACCGGCTTTTCGGCGGTGCGATGACCTACCCGGTCGGCGTCGCCCAGATCGTCGTGTTCCACCAGCCCGGCAACACCGTGCAGCTGATCGCGAAGAACGAGAAATACACGGCCAAAGCCGGAACGCCCGAAGCACGCGCGGTCGCCGCGGGCTTCTCCGACAGCCTGCTCGCGACCGCGCCGATCGCATCCCAGCCCAAACCGGGGGGCAAGTCGGTCCTGATCGACGCCAATGCGCTGCTCTTCGCCGACATCCCGGCGGCGGTGCCCTTCCTCGAGGGGGTCTATCGCCAGCCCTACGGCTTCGACTCCCGCAACTCGTCGTTCGGCAAGCTCTGGGCGAGCCCCGACAACGTCGCGCTCGAGGTTTCGGCGCATTACTCGCTGTCGCACCTGGTGCTGCCGCCGCCTCCGCCCGCCAAGTCGACGCTGCCGCCGCCCCCGTCGACGCTGCCGGACGTGCGCAGCATGTTCCTCGGCTATTACTACACGTTCGCCAGGCTGCCCGACGTGCCGATGCCGGCGCGACGGGCCGACGATCGCATCGGCTATTTCACGACCGACGTCCTCGATTTCACTTCCGACATCCCGCGCGTCCCGGTCGAGCATTTCGTCGATCGCTGGCGCCTGGAGAAGAAGGATCCCGCCGCGGCGATATCCGAGCCGAGGCAGCCGATCGTGTTCTGGCTCGACCGCAACATCCCGGTCAAGTACCGCGAGCCGATCCGGGAGGGAATCCTCGAATGGAACAAGGCCTTCGAGCGCATCGGCTTCAAGGACGCGATCCGCGTCGAGGTCCAGCCCGATGACGCCGATTTCGACACCTCCGACATCCGCCATGCGTCGGTGCGCTGGCAGACCGTCGCCAAGACGTCCTACGGCGCAATCGGCCCTTCGGTCGTCGATCCGCGCACTGGTGAGATCCTCGACGCCGACATCGGCATCGACGCCAACAATATCCGCGTCGTCCGCAGCCTGCGCGGCGAGTACCTGCCGTCGCCCTCCGATGCGTTCGCCGCGCTGGCGGGGACCCAAGCCGCGCCCCGCGCCGATGCGCAAAGCTGCAGCTACGAGGAAGCCGCGACCCAGGATGCCGCTTTCGCGCTGTCGCTGCTCGAGGCCCGTGGCGAGATCGCCCCGGACAGCCCGGCGGTCGACAGATTCGTCGATGCGTTCCTCAAGGCCGTGACGATGCACGAGGTCGGGCACACGCTGGGACTGCGCCACAATTTCCGCGCGTCGACGATCTACACCGAGGCGGAGCTTTCGGATCCGGCTTTCACCGCGAAGAACGGCATCGCCGGTTCGGTGATGGAGTACAACCCCTGGAACATCGCGGTGAAAGGCGAGCGTCAGGGACAGTTCAACATGGCGACGCTCGGGCCCTACGACTACTGGGCGATCGAGTATGGGTACAAGACGCTTCCCGCGAGCGAGGAAGCAACCGGTCTCGCGAAGATCGCCGGCCTCTCGAACGAGCCGCAGCTCGCCTACGCGACCGACGAGGATGCCGGTGGATCCGGACTCGATCCCGACGTCAACCAGCTCGATCTCGGCAGCGATCCTCTCGCGTACGCGAAGAAACGCGTCGAGCTGGTGCGTGAGATGTGGCAGCGCACTGAAGTGATGCCGCTGCAGCCGGGCCAGAGCTATTCCGTCCTGCGACGCAACTTCAGCCGCGGGTTCATCGAAGCGGCGCAGGGCGCGCTGTTCGCTGCCAAGTACGTCGGCGGCCTGACGACCCTCAAGGATCGCGCCGGCAGCGGCCGCGCACCGCTGAACCCGGTGGACGCCGGCAAGCAGCGCGACGCGCTCAACATGCTGGCCACCGAGATCCTGTCGGCCGACAGCTTCGATTTCCCGCCGGCGTTCCTGCGCCACATGACGGTGTCGGGGACCGACATGGAGGATGCAGAGGAGTTGGGACGGCCGGTGCCGCCGGTCGACCTCCCGATCGACCAGCAGGTGCTGGGGCTTCAGCGCGCAGTCCTCGACCGGCTGATGAGCCCGATGATCGCCCAGCGCCTGCTGAACAACGAGTCGAAGGTCGACGACCCGCGCGAAGCCCTTCGGCTGCCCGACCTCTACGCGACGCTGCACGCTGCCGTGTGGAGCGAACTTCGAACCGGCAGGGAGATCCCGCTGCTGCGACGCAATCTGCAGCGCGAATACGTGACCCAGGTCGCGAACGCACTGATTCGGCCGGCGCAGTCGATGCCCGCGGACGCGCGCGCGCTGCTGCGCGCCGATGCGAAGCGGCTGCACGCGGAGCTCGCCGCGGCGCAGTCGCGCAAGTGGTCGCGCGAAGCGCAGGCACACATCGCGGACATGCTCGCGATGCTCGACGAAGCACAGAAGGCGCCGATCGTGCGCCAGGGCCTGTGACCCGCGCGCCGCGCCGGACGACCGGGGTCGCGGCGACGCCGCAGCCGCGCCATGGCCCGGGGCGCGCCGGTGCCTCGCGCGTGCTGCAGACGATTTCGCTCGAGCCCGACGGCAACCGGGCGCTCGCCAATCTCTGCGGGCCGCTGGACGCGAACCAGCGTCAGATCGAGGCGGCGCTGGACGTGACGATCGCGCGCCGCGGCACCGACTTCACGCTTGAAGGCGCGGGAAAGCCGGTGGAGACCTGCATCCGCGCCCTGCAGCGGTTCTGCGCGGATGCCCGCAAGCCACTTTCGGTCGACGACATCCAGCTCGGGCTGGTCGAGATTGTCGCCCACGCCCCCCGTCGCAAGCCCCTAGCCGCGAGCGGGGCGCAGGAGGGAGACGCGCAACGCTTCGCAGGTCACGAGGAGACGCAACCGGCTGCGGCCCGCGATGCCGGCGCTCCGGTGCTCCGCACGCGCCGTGCCGACCTGCATGGACGCACGCCCAACCAGGTCGCCTATATCGAAGCGATCCGCAGCCACGACATCAGCATCGGGATCGGGCCCGCGGGGACCGGCAAGACCTATCTCGCCGTCGCCTGCGCCGTCGACGCGCTCGAGCGCGACGCGGTCAAGCGCATCGTCCTCGTGCGTCCCGCGGTGGAAGCGGGGGAGCGCCTCGGCTTCCTTCCCGGCGACCTCGCACAGAAAGTCGACCCGTACCTGCGGCCGCTCTACGACGCCCTCTACGACCTGATGGGTTTCGACAAGGCGGCGAAGCTCTTCGAACGCCAGACGATCGAGCTCGCGCCGCTGGCGTACATGCGCGGGCGCACGCTCAATCATTCGTTCATCATCCTCGACGAGGCGCAGAACACCACGCCCGAGCAGATGAAGATGTTCCTGACGCGCATCGGTTTCGGAACCCAGGCCGTCATCACCGGCGACGTGACGCAGATCGACCTCGCGCGCGGCCAGAAGAGCGGATTGATCGAGGCCGAGCGCGTGCTTAAGGGCGTGCGCGGCATCGCGTTCGTCCGCTTCACCAGCGCCGACGTCGTGCGCCATCCGCTGGTGCAGAAGATCATAGATGCCTACGACCGCGACGCGGCCGCGTAGGGAGCCCTCAACCCGGCCCTCTCCCGCAAGCGGGAGAGGAAGTGCGCACCGCGCCCCGGCCCTCTCTCCGCCAGCAGGAAGAGGGCGCCGGTCGCCCGAGCTCGAGCTCGCGATCCAGTGGATGGTCGATCCGGCTGCGCTGCCGCGGCGACGCACGCTGCGCCGCTGGATGCAGGCGGCGCTGGAGCGGCCGGCGAGCGTCACCCTGCGCTTCGTCGGCACGCGCGAAGGACGGACGCTGAATCACCGCTACCGGGGCCTGGATTACGCGACGAACGTCCTCACGTTCGTGTACGATGATGTGGCGTCGCTTGCAGGCGACATCGTGCTGTGCGCGCCGGTCATGCGCAGGGAGGCGCGGGCGCAGCACAGGACGCTCACGGCGCATTGTGCGCACCTGGTGATCCACGGCATGCTGCACCTGCAGGGCTACGATCATGAGCGCGACGACGATGCCGCGCGCATGGAGGCGCGCGAAAGCGCGCTGCTGGCGCAGCTCGGCCACCGCGACCCCTACGCGGACGCGCGGGGCGATTCCTGATGGCGAGCCACGGCGCACCCGAGGACAAGCCGACGCTGCTCGAGCGCCTGTCGTCCTTCCTGACGCGGGAGCCCGAGGACCGGGAGGAGCTGCTCGCGCTGCTGCACGGTGCCTATGAGCGCCGGCTGCTCGACGCCGACGCGCTGTCGATGATCGAGGGCGTGCTGTCGGTGTCCGAGACGACGGTGCGCGACATCATGATCCCGCGCGCGCAGATGGATTGCGTGTCGATCGACGACGAGCCGCCTGATTTCATCGCGCTGATCCTCGACACCAAGCATTCGCGCTTCCCGGTGATCGGCGAATCCAAGGACGACGTCGTCGGGATCCTGCTCGCGAAGGAACTGCTGAACTACTACGCGAATTCCGAGGCTTTCAACCTTCGCGAGACGCTGCGCCCGGCGGTGTTCGTGCCCGAATCCAAGCGCCTGAACGTGCTGCTGCGCGAGTTCCGCGCCAACCGCAATCACATTGCGATCGTCGTCGACGAATACGGTGGCGTTTCCGGTCTGGTGACGATCGAGGACGTGCTCGAGCAGATCGTGGGCGACATCGAGGACGAGTACGACTTCGACGAGAGCGAGGACAACAT
This sequence comes from Betaproteobacteria bacterium, assembly GCA_027307095.1. Lineage (GTDB taxonomy): Bacteria > Pseudomonadota > Gammaproteobacteria > Burkholderiales > Casimicrobiaceae > VBCG01. Next base: position 8,234 of record DAHUXO010000316.1, read on the forward strand.
CATCCCAGAGGCGAACGGCCATTTCCGCGTCAAGGCGCAGACCGAGATCGCGGATTTCAACGCGCAGTTCGGCACGTCCTTCGAGGACGAGCAATTCGACACCGTCGGCGGCCTGCTGCTGAAGTCTTTCGGGCGTCTGCCCAAGCGTGGTGAGGCGACGACGGTCGGGGGATTCCGCTTCCGGGTGCTGCGTGCCGACAGCCGTCGGCTGCTCACGCTGCACGTCGAGCGCGTCGCGCCCGCGCCGTCCGACGACGACAACAGCGGTTGAGCCCGCGGCGATGACGCTCGCGCGGGCATTGTCACTTTCGCTCGCTGCGGCCGCGGGTGCGGCGACGGTCTTCGGATTCGCCCCGTTCGGGCTCTCGGCGCTGCCGCTCGCGACCCTCACCGTCCTGCTCTGGCAGTGGCACGACGCTGCGTCGCCGCGCGATGCGGCCGGCACCGGATTCGCGTTCGGCCTGGGGCTCTTCGGTGCGGGCGCATCGTGGCTCTACATCGCGATCCAGGCCTTCGGCGGCATGCCGGCACCGCTCGCGGCGCTGGCGATCGCCTTCCTCGTCGCCTATCTCGCGCTGTGGCCTGCCGCGGCCGGGTGGCTCGCCGCGCGCTCGACGCGGCGACAGTCGTTCCTGCGCCTGCTGGTCGCTGCGGGTGCCTTCACCCTTGCCGAATGGCTGCGCGGCTTCGTATTCACCGGATTTCCGTGGCTCAGCGTCGGCTACTCGCAGGTGCCGGGCGGATTGCTGCGCGGGTATGCCCCGATCGGCGGCGTGTTCATGGTGTCGCTTTCGATGTCGCTGTGCGCGGCACTGCTGGTCCATGCCGCCGGCGCGCTGGCGCGCGGCGCGCGACGCGAAGTCGCGCTCGCCGCGTGCGGGACCGCCGCGCTGGTCGCGACCGGGACCATCCTCGCGCAGGTCGAATGGACAAGACCCGGGGGTGAGCCGGTCGCGGTTTCACTGGTCCAGGGAAACATCGTGCAGGAGGAGAAGTTCGACCCGGACTTCCGGAACGCGACCTACGACCGCTACCTGCGCCTGGTCGACTCGAGCCGGGGTCGGCTGATCGTCCTGCCGGAGTCGGCGTTCCCCGTGTTCTCCAACGAGGTGCCCGACGACGTGCTGCTGGCGCTGATCCGCACCGCGATGGCCCGCGACGGCGACGTGCTCCTCGGCCTGTTCACCGAGTTGCCGCCGCCACCGGGCAGCACGATGCCGCGCTACTTCAATACCGTCGTCGCGCTGGGGGAGGGCGATCCGCAGTTCTACCGCAAGCACCACCTGGTGCCGTTCGGCGAAACGATCCCGCTCGAGCC
>DAHUXO010000321.1 GCA_027307095.1 Betaproteobacteria bacterium
ATCGGGCTGGCGCTGACGGTCCCGATCTACGAGGGCGGCTTCATCGATTCCAGGGTGAGGCAGGCGATTGCGCAGCAGGAAAACGCGCGCCAGAACCTCGAGCTCGCGCGGCGCAACGCGCTGTTCAGTGCGCAGACCGGGTTCACCGGGGTCACCAGCGCCGCAGCGTCGGTCAAGGCGTTCGAGCAGGCGCTGGTCTCCGCGAATACCGCCTACGAATCGAACAAGACCGGGCAGGAGGTCGGCGTGCGCACGAACCTCGACGTCCTGAACACGCAGCAGAACGTGTTCCAGCGGCGGCGCGACCTCGCGCAGGCGTTTTTCAACTACCTTCTGGGCGTCCTTCGCCTCAAGTCCGCGGTCGGCACGCTCTCGATCGACGACCTGCAGGACGTCAACCGCCGGCTCCTGGGCTGAGGCGGGCGCCGGGCCCGCTCGGCCCTGCCCGCTCAGCCCGGCGGACCGCGCTCGTCCGCGCCCGCTGCGCGGGCGCCCGGCATGCAGATCCTCGGCACGAGCCATTTCCACAGGCGGTCGGCGGCGCCGCGATGCGCGGCGATGAACGCTTCGGCGTTGGCGCGCATCCGTTCGCGCGAATGCGCATCGGCGAGCAGCCGTCCGGCGACGCTCACGAGCTCGTCGGCGTCGTGCACGCGCTGCGCGGCACCCGAGGCGACCGCTGCGTCGCTCGCCTGCGCGAAGTTGAACGTGTGCGGACCGATCAGCGTCGGCGTTCCGGTGGCGATCGGCTCGATCAGGTTCTGCCCGCCCAGCGGCAGCAGGCTGCCGCCGACGAAGGCGACGTCGGCCGCAGCGTAGTAGGCGAACATCTCGCCCATCGAGTCCCCGAGCAGGACCCTCGCATCCGCCGGAATCGGCGGGCTGCCGCTGCGCCGCGCGTAGGGCACCCCCCGGTCGCGCAGCAGCGCGGCGACTGCGTCGAAGCGTTGCGGATGGCGGGGAACGATGATGACCAGCGTGCGCGCCGGCAGCTTCGAATCCGCACGAGCGAGAGCGTCTAGGACCAGCGCCTCCTCGCCGTCGCGGGTCGATGCGACGACCAGAACCGGTCGATCGCGCCCGATCGCCGATCGCAATTCCTCCCCCCGCTTGCGCAGCGCGTCGGGCACGGGAACGTCGAACTTCAGGTTGCCGGTGACGGTCACCTCGCGCGCTCCGAGCGCGCGCAAACGCTGTCCGTCCGCCTCGGCCTGCGCCGCGACACCGGCAAGGGATGCGAGCAGCGGGCGCGACAACAGCCCGATTCGCGCGTAGCCGCGCGCGGAGCGCTCGGACAGGCGGGCGTTGACGAGGAACAGCGGCACTCCCGCGCGCGCCGCGGCGGCGGCCAGGTTCGGCCACAGCTCGGTTTCGACCAGCAATCCCGCGTCGGGCCGGAACCGCGCCAGGAAGCGACGGACGGCGAACGGGATGTCGTAGGGCAGCCATGCCTGCACGACGTTGTCGCCGAACAGCGCGCGGCCGGCCTCGCGGCCGGTCGCGGTCATGTGCGTCATCAGGATCGAAGGCGGCGGATCGCAGCCGCGCAGGTGGAGCACGAGCGGCGCGATCGCGCGTGTCTCGCCGGCCGACACCGCGTGAATCCAGACCAGCGCGCCTCGACGGTCGCGTTGCGGCGTGTTCGCGTAGCGCCCGAAGCGCTCACCGATCTGCGCTCCATATCCCGGCTCCCGGCGCGCGCGCCAGTAGAGGCGAAGCGGAAGCAGTGGCAGCACGAGCCACCACAGCAGTGTGTAGAGCCATCGCGCCAGGCGGGCCATCGTTCAGTCCGGCGCGCTGCGAAGCAACTGCCCGGCGGTCGCGAGCACGTCGTCGCACGCGGGCGGGGCGCCGGCGTCGCCGAGGTCGCGCGCATGCGCACCGGTGCAGGCCACGCCGTGGCGTGCGGGATCGGTCGCGCAGAAGATCGCGAGCGTCGGCGTTCGCAATGCCGCGGACAGATGCGTGAAGCCGGTGTCGACGCCGACGGCCAGGGAAGCCCTCGACAGCAGCGTCGCTGCCTGCGGCAGCGCGAACCACGGCGGGACGATCGCGTCGTCGAAGCCTTTGGCGAGCCGTCGGCTGCGCGCCTCCTCCCCGGCGTTTCCCCAGGGGAGAACGCTGGCATAGCCCGCCTGTTCGCAATGCTCGATCAGCGCGCGCCAGTGCGCCTCCGGCCACAGCTTCTCGTCCCGGCTCGTCGCGTGGAGCATGACGACGTAAGGTCGATCGGGAATGTCCGCTGCGTCGGCGGGCGGGTGCAGGTTCCAGCGGGGCGCGTCGTCGACCTCGTAGCCGAGTGCCGCGGCCGCGAGGCGACGGCAGCGCGTGACGAAATGCAGGTCGCGGGGGATCCGGTGATGGACATCGTCGCCAAGGGTGGCGAGCGGCTCGCGTATGCTGGCGCGATCGAAGCCGTGACGCAGGCCGCGTGCCATCCGCGCGATGACCGCCCCCTTGACCTGCTCCTGCAGATCGAGCACCGCGTCGTAGCGGGTCCGGCGCAGCGCGTGCGCGAAATCGCGCATCTCGCGCCACGTCGCGCGCGCGCCCAGCGCGCCGCGCCACCGCCGCAGGTTGAAAGGCATGACCTCGCGCACGTCGGGACAAAGGCCGATCAGAGGGGCGAAACCGGGCTCGGCGACCCAATCGACGACGAACCCCGGACGCTCGCGCCGGATGTCGGTCGCAACTGACAATGCGTAGACGATGTCGCCCAGCGACGAAGGGCGGACGACGAGCACCGCGCTCATCGGACGGTCCCCGCGAGCGCGCCGCGGGCCCGTGCGCAACTCGAGCCGTTGGACGGCCCGCCGCCGCCGCATTTCGGTGTGGAGTGGCAAACCACGTAAAATCGCGCCAGTTCTTCGAACACGGGGATTCTCGAACCTGCGGCTGCCGATGGGGCCGTGGACTCTGGACCGTCACGCATGCCCGGGCCCATTCCGATCTCGCTGGTAGTGATCACTCGCGATGCGCAGGACGACATCGCCGAATGTCTCGCGTCCACGCCGTTCGCGGCGGAGACGCTGGTCGTCGACTCGGGCAGCGCGGATCATACCGTAGAAATCGCGCGACGATCGGGCGCGCGCGTCCTGTCTCATCCATGGCAGGGGTTCGGGCCGCAGAAGCAGTACGGGGTGCGGATGGCCGTCAACGACTGGGTGCTTTGCCTAGACGCCGACGAGCGGGTGTCGCCTGAACTCGCACGATCGGTCGAGGCCATGTTTTCCGCAGGGGAGCCGCCTCTGGCGGCATACGCGGTCGCGCGGCGCAACCGGTTTCTCGGGCGCTGGCTTGCCCACGGGGAGGGCTACCCGGACTTGACGACACGGCTGTTCGACCGCCGCCGCGCGCGCTGGAGCGACGATCCGGTCCACGAGCGCGTCATCGCCAGCGGCCGCGTCGGGCGCGTCGAAGGCGACCTGATGCACGCGTCGGCCGAATCGATCGAGCGTTATGTCGCCAAGCAGAACCGCTACACGACGCTGCAGGCCGACATGCTCCATGCACGCGGCAAGCGCGGCTCCGCGCTCGCGATGGCGGCGGCCCCCGTTGCGCGATTCCTCCGCTTCTACGTGTTCAGGCTCGGCTTCCTCGACGGCGCGGCGGGCTTCGCCCACATCGCGATCGGCGCGTTCGCGAGCTTCCTCAAGCACGCCAAGCTGCGCGCGCTCGACCAGACGGGGCGGCGCCCATGACCCCGGTCGCGTTCAACGGACGGCGCGTCCTGGTGACGGGCGCAGCCGGCTTCATCGGCATGCATACGGCGCGCGCGCTGCTCGATGCGGGTGCGGAGGTCGTCGGCGTCGACAACTACGAGCCGTACTACGACGTGGCGCTCAAGCAGGCCCGCGTCGGGGAGCTGACCGGTCGCCCGCGCTTCGCATTCGAGGCGGTCGATCTCGCCGACAAGGACGCCTGCGCGGGGCTGTTCGCGCGCGACCGCTTCGCCTCGGTCGTGCACCTCGCGGCGCAGCCGGGCGTGCGCCATTCGCTCGTCAATCCCGAGGCCTACCTGCGCAACAACCTGGTCGCGTTCGGGCACGTGCTCGAGGGTTGCCGCCACGCCCCGGTCGTGCATCTCGTCTATGCGTCGTCGTCTTCGGTGTACGGCGCGAGCCACGCGCTGCCGTTCTCGGAGGACCAGCCGGTCGACCAGCCGGTGAGCCTCTACGCGGCGACCAAGAAGGCAAACGAGCTGATGGCGCACAGCTACAGCCACCTGTTCGGGCTTCCGACGACGGGGCTGCGGTTCTTCACCGTCTACGGTCCCTGGGGCCGTCCCGACCAGGCGCCGATGCTGTTCACGCGGGCGATCCTCGGCGGCCAGCCGATCCAGGTGTTCAACTCGGGGCGGATGCAGCGCGATTTCACCTATGTCGACGACATCGTCGAAGGCGTCGTGCGGGTTCTCGACAAGCCGCCGCCGCGGGGCGGAGATCGCGCGCCCTACGCGATCTACAACATAGGCAACCACCAGGCCGTCGAGCTCGACGAGTTCATCGCGACGCTCGAGCGGCTCCTGGGCACGCACGCGATCCGCAACGACCGGCCGATGCAGCCCGGGGACGTGCCGGTGACGTTCGCCTCGATCGAGCGCCTTCAGGCGCTGACCGGCTTCGCGCCGCGTACGCCTCTGGCCGAAGGTCTTGCGCGCTTCGTCGCCTGGTACCGCGATTACTACCGCGTCTGACATGATCCTCGTCACCGGCGGCGCCGGATTCATCGGTTCCAATTTCGTGCTCGACTGGCTCGCCGCGCACGACGAGCCCGTCGTCAATCTCGACAAGCTGACCTATGCCGGCAACCTGCGCAGCCTGGCGGCGCTTGCCGGCGATGCCCGGCACATCTTCGTGCGTGGCGACATCGGCGATGCCGACGCGGTGAGCGCTCTGCTCGAGCGGTATCGTCCGCGGGCGATCGTGAACCTCGCCGCGGAGACGCACGTCGACCGCTCGATCCGCAGTCCGCGCGCCTTCGTGGACGCCAATGTCGTCGGCACGTTCACGCTGCTCGAGTGCGTGCGGACGTGGTGGGAGACGCTGC
>DAHUXO010000322.1 GCA_027307095.1 Betaproteobacteria bacterium
CGCCGACGGCTGGGCCGCGCGGCTCGCGGCGGCGGCGTCGTCGACCGACTGCAGGAGATCCTGCACCATGCCCCGGCGCTCGTTCTGGTGCGGCAGCTTCGGCGACAGGCGCTCGAGCGCACCGCTGGCCTGCAGGCTCTCGAGCATCCTGACAACGTTGTCGGCGCCGCCGCGACTGAAGCGGTCGAGCAGCGACAATCCGTTGCCCACCGTCTCGGCCAGCCGCGACACCATCTCGTCGGTCAGCGCATCCTGCGCCGAGCTGTAGACGCGGGCGAGTTGCGACAGGCGCTCGAGGTCGCCGTTGTTGACCATCTGCGTCAGCGCCGGCAGCGCGCGGGCCAGTCCTGCGCGATTCACCTGGTCGAGCAGCGTGATGGTCTCGCCTGCGGTGGCAGCCAGCCGCGTCACCATCTCGTCGGTCAGCGAGTCGCGCGCCGCGGCGACGACCCGGCGGAGCTCGAGGTCGAGGCTCGTGCTTTCGTCCGATTGTGCGTTCATCATCGGCTCCCGGTCACAGCAATCCGCGCGCCGACACCCAGTACAGCTTGTTGTAGGCCATCTTGAACCAGTGGACGGCCTTGGTCGGTGCCTTCGGGTCGGGGGGGTTCTGGTAGTCGAACATCGCGTAGGTCGCCCGGTCCTTGCCGGCCTCGATGAAGCAGAACACCTTGCCGTCGTAGTCGCGCACCGGCGAGCCGAGCTTGACGATCGCCGCGATGTTCTCGCCCAGCGCCTCGGCCTCGAAGTGCGCGGTCGACCCGGCCTTGCTGATCGGCAGGTTGGTCGTGTCGCCGATCACGTAGACGTTCTTGCGGCCCTCCATCGTGAGCTGGTGCCGGTGCGTCGGGATCCAGCCGCCGGCACCGAGCTTGTTCTTCTCGATCACCTCCATGCCGCGGTGCGCGGGGATCGAGATCAGGAGATCGTACGGCGCCTCGCTGCCTTCCTCGCTCTTCACCACCTTGGCCGCGCCGTCGACCTCCTTGATGTTGAACAGCGTCTCCGAGGTGATGCCCAGCCGCTCGAACTCGGGCGCCGCCCATTTGGCGACGTTCTCCAGCGTGTGCACGCGCCCGATCGGGTACGTGTAGTGGAGTTGCACCTTGTCGCGGATGCCCCGGTCCTTGAAATAGTCGTGGAGCATGAACGTGATCTCCAGCGGCGCCATCGGGCACTTGTGCGGCACGCCCATCGCGATCACCACGCGCCCGCCCTGGAAGGCCTGGAGCTTGCGGAACATCTTGACCGCCGACTCCTCGGTGTAGAACGTTTCCGAGTTCTCGGCGAGCCCCGGGATCAGCTCGGGGGCGGCGCGCGATCCGGTGGCGATCACCAGAATGTCGTAATCGAACACGGTGCCGCTCTTGGTCTTCACCCGGTTCTGGTCGAGCTGGAACTCCTCCACCGGATCGACGAAGAAGGCGATGCCGGGCTCGAGCAGGCCCGCCTGGTCGCGGTAGAGCTCGTCGGGAGTCATGCGCCCCAGCGCCAGGTAGAGCAGCCCCGGCTGGTACATGTGCTTGTCGGAGGCCGACAGCATCGTCAGCTTGACCTTGCCGCTGCGCAGCTCGCCGTGCAGCCTGCGCGCGAGGTTGTTCGCGAGGATGGTTCCCGCCATGCCGCCGCCGACGATCAGTATCTTCATGTCTGACTCCTCCTGGGTTGCGGGCCGTCGAAATGATCTGCGGCATGCGCGCTCGGACCCGAGCGGTCGCCGCGTCTGCTACTTGGTCTTCTTCACCGTCACGTGCCACACCCCGGCTTCCTCGGTCACGCCGATGAGCTCGTGGCCGACCTTGCGGATCCATTCCGGAATGTCGGCGGCCGACCCCTTGTCGGTCGACAGCACCTCGAGCTCGTCGCCTATGCCTGCGAGCTTGATCCAGCCGATGAGTTCCATCAGGGGTCCCGGGCAGAAGCTGCCGCGGGCATCGATCACTTTCTTTTCGGGCATGACCTGCGTTCCTTCCGGCGACGTCAAAAGGTGTACACCTGGCCGTCCTGCGCGTCGGCGAGGAACCTGGTGAGGCCGAGCGGCTCGCCCAGCCAGGGCTGCAGCGCGTCGGCGTCGATGTTCATGACGTCCATCGCCATCGAGCACGGAAAGAGCTTCGCACCACCGAGATCCACCGCCTGCTCGAACAGCATGCGGAACGGCGGGACGTTCTTGCCGTCCATCAGCTTGCCGAAGCTGCCTTCGGCGGGCGCGGGCTGGTCGCTGCCCTTGAGGAAATACTGCAGCGAATTCATCGACAGGAACACGCTGACGTCGTTGCCGCTCACCGCGCCAACGGAGGCGAGCATCGCCGCCATCTGCAGGCGCTCGTGCGAGCCCGTGACGACGATGATGCTGATCTTTGAGGATGCCATCGGAGCCCTCGTAGGATTCGCGGCCGCATGAATGCGACGGGCACTGCCGCATGGGCCGCCGGCCAGACGGGTGCCGGTGCCGTCCCCGACCGCGGGTCTGCTTGCGCCTGGACTGCGCCACGATCATGGTAATGCAACCGCTGCGGCCATGCCAACGAATCGCGCGGCGAGCGCGTGCCCGCCGCACATTCGTTGACCTGCGTCAAAGGGTGAACTGCAGCTCGGACAGGAGCGCGCCGGGAACCGTCGTGCTGGTCAGCATCCGCGAGCCGTAGGTGCTGGATTCGAGCAGGAGCTCGCGCTCGGCGGTCAGCGCTTCGAGCTTGTCGCCCAGCATCCGGTAGATCGTGTCGTCGAAACGCAGTACGTCGACCGGCGCGACGATGCGGCCGTTCTCGACCCAGAAGGTCGCGAAGCGCGTCATGCCCGTCATCCGGCAGGCCGGGCGATCCGAATAATTGAGATACCACAGATTGCCGATCGCAAGCCCGGTATCGAGCGCCGCCAGCGCATCGCGCTCGGGAAGCGCGCCTCCCGCCATCGCCAGCGCCTCGGGCATCTCGCGGGCGTTGGCGCCGTTGGCCCGAAGCTCGAACTCGCGCGCCGTGCGCGGCGACACCAGCGATCCGACCAGCGCCCCCTCGGCGATCAGCGGCACCTGCGCCGGGCGCGCGAAGCCCTCGGCCTGGAATGCCGGCGCCACTCCGCCCCGGGTGTCTTCGCTGATCGCGATGCGCGGATCGAGCCGCGCATCGCTTTTCATCTTCGCGAGCGAGCTCTGTTGCGTCGCGAGCGCGCGGGCCGAGAAGCCGCCCCAGCACAGGAGGCTCGCGATCTCCTCCATCGCGCCGGGTGCCAGGTAGGCGCGGTAGCGGCCCGCGGGCAGCGATTTCGGCGGGCGGCTGATCAGCGCGAGCTGGTCCACCGCCGAGCCCATCCGTCGCCGCAGTTCGGCGTCGTCCCAGGCGAATCCGGCATAGGCCGACTTGATCGCCTTGTCCGCGCGGTGGTACAGGCTCCACTGCAGGTTGAAGGTCGTCGTCGCGTGCCAGTTGCGCTGGCCCTCCGAATTGCAGAAGCCACGGTAGACAGGTCCCGCGGCGAGCAGGCCGACGAGGTCATGGCCGTTCGCCGCAGCGAGGATCGTGTCGACCATCGCTTCGGCCGACGGCAGGTCTCCGCCGCGCATCGTGCGGCTCGATTCGACCGTCGAGGGCAGCAGCAGGTGCGGGTCGTCGGCGAGCTCGGGCAGCGCGCTGCGCAGGCCGGCCACGGCATCGGCGATGGTCCGCGTGTCGACGGCGAGATCGCCGGAGAGCGACAGCGAGTGCGTCGCGTGGCGTGCGCCGCGGATCAGGCGGATGTCCAGGTAGCGCTGGACGACACGGCCGGGCTGGCGGACCTTGCCGCGGTTCATCCGCACGAAATCGCTTTCCTCGGCCGAGAACCACGTCGCATGACGCTCGCCTGCGAGGAGCGCCCGGTCGACGACCGCGGCGGCTTCACTGAAATACGCTTCCATCAATTTTCTCCGCCGAAGACGTCGACGCCGGCGAAGACGCAGGCCGGGCTCGCGTGACCCACGCGAATGATCTGCGAGGGCTCGCCCTTGCCGCAGTGCGGGGTGCCTAGCACGTGCAGCGTGTCGGCATTGCCGACGCGCGCCAGGCTGCGCCAGAAGTTCGCGCTGATGCCGCGATAATTCGGGTTCTTGACCACGTGCCCCAGCTTCCCGTTCTCGATGACGCGGGCGCGCTCGCAGCCGAACTGGAACTTGTTGCGCGAATCGTCGATCGACCACGAGATGTTGGTCTCCATCATCACGCCGTGCTCGATCGATGCGACGAGATCGTCGAACGACGCGTCGCCGGGCTCGAGGTTGAGGTTGGCCATGCGGTCGATCGGCGGCCGGTTCCAGCTGTCGGCCCGCGCATTGGCGACGCCGGCCATTCCCGCGCGCGCCTGCGAGATCGCACCGCCCAGCGGGCGCTCGAGGATGCCGTCGCGGATCAGGTGGCTTCGCTCGGCGGGCGCGCCGTCGTCGTCGAAAGCGTAGCTCGCGAGCTCCTCGGGCCGCGTCGGATCGAACGTGATGTTGAGCAGCTCCGAGCCGTAGCGATAGCTGCCGAACATGTCGGGGGTGACGAAGCTCGTTCCGGCGAAATTGCGCTCGTCGCCGAGGATGCGATCGAGCTCCAGCGGATGGCCGACCGATTCATGGATCTGCAGAACCATCTGGTCGGGCGCGAGCAGCACGTCCATCCTGCCCGACGGGCAGTTGGGCGCGGCGAGGAGTTCGAGCGCCTCCTCGGCGACCCTGCGGCCGCTGTCGGCGAAGCCGAAGCGTTCGAGGACCTCGAGGCCGCCCTGCTGGCAGATGCCGCGATGGCCGTTCAGCGAGCGCCGCTGGGTGACGCCGTCGGCGTGCGCGGTCACGGCGAGCGACGGGAACACGAAGCGGAAGCGCTGCAGGACGTCGCCGCCGGCGCTGGTGACCAGGCGCTGCCTCGCGTGGCGGACCTCGACCAGCGCCTCCCAGTCGACGATGCGCGGGTCGCAGCCGGCCTCGCTCGAGACGTGGCGCAGGAGGTCGAACCATTCGGCGCGCGATGGCAGCGGCGTATCGACGGAAGGCGAAGCGTACTCGCCGCGCGGCGCGGGTCGTGGCAGGCTGCGCGAATCGGCGATTGCGTAGCGGGACGTCGCGCGGGCCCACGCGGCCGCGCGGGCCAGCGCCTCGCGCAGGCCGGCGGGCGAGGTGTCGGCGGTCGCCGCATAGCCATAGCCGCCGTCGGCATAGACC
>DAHUXO010000335.1 GCA_027307095.1 Betaproteobacteria bacterium
GCCGGACATTCCAGGTCGCGGCGACATTCGCGTCGATGACGGTGCGCGAGAGCGTGGTCCTCGCACTCGCCGCGCGCGATCGGCGCGACGCGCGCATCGGACCGGGCCTGCTCCCGGCCCCCACACCTGAAGCCGATGCGCTGCTCGCCCGCGTGGAGATCTCCGCGCTCGCGGACAAGCATTGCGCGGCGCTCGCGTACGGCGATGCCAAGCGGGTCGAGCTCGCGTTGGCGCTGGCCGGCAATCCGCGCCTGCTGCTGATGGACGAACCCACCGCCGGGATGGCGCCGCAATCCCGACGCGAGCTGATGCAGCTTGCGACCGGTCTCGTGCGCCGGGGCGAGGCCGCCATGCTGTTCACCGAGCACGACATGGACATTGTGTTCGAGTTCGCCGACCGCATCATCGTGCTGGACCGCGGCGCGACGATCGCGCAGGGCCCGCCCGCTGCCATCCGCGCGAATCCGCGGGTGCGGGCCGTCTACCTGGGCGAGGACCGATCGGCGTGACGGGCGGTCACGAAACTTTCGCGCGGGCTCGCCATGCGCTGAGGGCTGCGGATCGATCGCCCCGCTCGCTATGCGCGGCCGGACGCAGCGGCGACTCCCCGCTTCCCCAGGTCGTGCATGTGCGCGTCGAAGGTCTCGCGCGCCGTCAATGCGGCGATCGACGCGACGGTGCAGGCACCGAGCGTCAGCCAGGCGACGGAGTGCCAGCCGTCGGGGCCCGGCTGCTGCAGCTCGGCCGCGATCGCCGGCGCGAAGCCGGTGAGCGCAAAGCCGATCTGCGTCCCGATCGCCATGCCCGACAGGCGCACGCGTGTATCGAACATCTCGCCGTAGAAGGAAGGCCATACGCCGTTGGACGCGCTGTAGAACACGCCCGACATCAGGATGCCCCAGGTGAAGATCATCGGCACGTCGGCATGGCCGACCGCCGACAGGAAAGGGAACATCAGGATGCCTGGAACGAGCGTGCCGAGGATGAAGACCGGCCTGCGCCCGTAGCGGTCGGCGACCATCGCCCACAGCGGAATCGCCGCCAGCGCGACGACATTGGTGAGGATCGCGACCCACAGCATCGCGCTGCGCGCGACATGAACCGTGTTCACCGCATAGGACAGCACGTAGACGCCGAAGATCGTGCTGACCCCCGACACCAGTGCGCACAGGATCACGCGCAGGATGTCCGGCAGGTAATCCCGGAACAGGATCGCGAGCGGCATCCTCGCAACGGCATGCTGCTCCTGCTCCTCCTTGAAGGCGGGCGTCTCCTCGAGCGAGCGCCGGATCCAGTAGCCGATCGCGACGACGACGACGCTTAGCCAGAACGGGACGCGCCAGCCCCACGAGAGGAGCTGCGGCTCGGGAAGCGCTGCGATCGGCAGGTACACGGCGGTGGCGATGATCAGCCCCGCCTGCGTGCCCGACAGCGTGAAGCTGGTGTAGAACGCTCGCCTCCCCGCCGGCGCATGCTCGAGCGTCATCGAATTGGCGCCCGCCTGCTCGCCCGACGCGGAGAATCCCTGGCATAGGCGCAGCACCACCAGCAGGATCGGCGCCAGGATCCCCGCCTGGCCGTAGGTCGGGAGACAGCCGACGAGGAACGTCGACGCCCCCATCAGAATCAGCGTGAAGACCAGGACCTTCTTGCGCCCGAACCGGTCGCCGATGTGTCCCATGAAGAAGGCCCCGACCGGCCGGGCCACGTATCCGACGCCGAAGGTCGCGAGCGCGAGCAGCGTTCCCGTCGCCGGGCTGCTGGCGGGAAAGAACACCTTGTTGAAGACCAGGGCCGCGGCCGTGCCGTAGATGAAGAAGTCGTAGTACTCGAGTGCGCTGCCGATCCAGCTCGCAAGTGCCGCCTTTTTCGGCGTCTTCACCCCGGTCGGCTCACGGGTGCCTGCCGCCTCGTACAGTTTCTCCGACATGTGCTCCTCCCCGGACTGGATGAAGCCGCACGCCGCGGAGTATCGGCCGGGGCGATCGTCCCGACCGCCGCAGCGCCTACTGGTAGCGGATCCTCGAAACGGCGCGCAGGTTCTCGGGCGACGTGGTCGGAAAACCGAGGAACTCGAGGTAGGCCGGAATCATCTCGAACAGCATGTCGGTGCCGACCTGCACCGGGCATCCCTTGTCCATCGCCGAGCGCAGCAGCGGCGTGTATTCCTCCTTCATCACGACCTCGCCGACGAAGGTTCCGGCCGCGATCCGCGCAACATCCATCGGCAGCGGATCACCGTCCTTCATCCCCAGCGGCGTCGCGTTGACGACGACGTCGCGGCCCGCCGGGTCGTTCGATCCGGTGTCGACCGCGAGCGCCGGATAATGTTCACGCAGCCGCCCACCCAGCGCCTCGGCAGCCGCCGGATCCGCATCGAACAGCCCGATCGATGCGACCCCCGCCGCCGCGAGCGACGCCGCGATCGCCGATCCGACGCCGCCCGAGCCGACGACCAGCGCCTTCGCGCCCTCGAGCCTGCAACCCTTGCGCTGCGCGCCGCGGACGAATCCGGTGCCGTCGAACATGTCGCCCAGCAGCGTGCCGTCGGGACGCTTGAGGATCGCATTGCAGGATCCCGCGATCCTGACCGTCGGCGTCACTTCATCGAGCAGCGCGACGGTCGTCACCTTGTGTGGCATCGTGACCAGCGCGCCGCGGATGTTCGTCATCCTGAACAGACCATGCAGGAACTCGGCGTAGTCGTCGCCCCTCACCCCCATCGGCACGACGACGGCGTCGATGCCCGCCTGCTCGAAATAGGGGTTGTAGATCATCGGCGCCTTGAACGCCTCGGTCGGATAGCCGATGTGCGCGATCAGCGTCGTCTTTCCGGTAATCATCTTGACGCTCCGAACGTGATGGGCCGAGTATACGCAACAGGCCGACCGGCCCCTACCCGCGCCCGGACAGGGACGCAGGCGCAGCGAGGCCGGAGGCCCCGCCTTGCGAACCATGCCGACGCCCCCCCGCTTCGATCACGAGCCGCTGACCCCGACCGCGTTCCTCCAGCGCGCGGCCCGGGTGTTTCCCGATCGCATCGGTGTCGTCGACGGCGAGCTCCGCTACACGTGGAGCGAGTTTCTGGACCGATGCGCGCGGCTCGCGGGCGCCCTGCGGGCCGCCGGCGTCGCGCCCGGCGATCGCGTCGCAGTCCTGGCGCCGAACTCCCACGTCCTGCTCGCCGCGCACTACGCGGTCCCGTTCGCGGGCGCGGTGCTGGTCGCTCTCAACACGCGACTCACGCCGGCCGACATCGCCTGGATCCTCGATCACGCCGGGGCGACGTTGCTGATCTGCGACGACGCCCTCGCTGCTGCGGGAGAGCAGGCTGCCGCGCGGGCGGCCGCGCGCCCGCGCCTGTGGCGGGCAGGCGGCGGGCGCGACGAGATCGAGGCGC
>DAHUXO010000343.1 GCA_027307095.1 Betaproteobacteria bacterium
GCGCAGGCGCAAGAGGAGCTTCGCCTGCTGTGGCGCCGCGAGATGGTGACCGGTGCGTATGCGCCGCGGTGGCTCGCCGTCGACTCCGGCGGTCGGCGCTTCATCGCCCTCGGTTTCGTCGTCAAGCGCGACCATTCGCAATACGCGGGCAAGCTCACGATCGACGCGCAGGCCGACGTCGTCGCGTCGGCCCGCGGCGCGTTCGGCTCGTCGGCCGACTACCTGGAGCGCACGCGGGTCGCGTTGGTCACGCACGGCATTGTCGAGCCCTACCTCGAGCGACTGGCTTCACGCATCGCCGCCAAGCGCTGCGCGGCAGCGGGGGAGCCGGCGTGATCGGGAGCCTGCCGCGATCGAAACGGACCGGACATCACATCGCGATGTTGCGTCCACCGTCGACATTGATCGTTTCGCCGGTGACGTAAGGCGCATCGGCGATCAGAAAATGGACGGCCTTGGCGATATCGTCGGGCGTTCCTTCGCGCCGCAGCGGCGTATGCGAAATGATGCGCTGGCGAGCGAGTTCGTCGAACACCTCGGCGTCGGGCCACAGGATCGGCCCGGGGGCGATGGCGTTGACGCGCACGTCGGGAGCGAGTTCCCGCGCAAGCGAGCGCGTGAGACCTTCGAGACCCGCTTTCGCCACCGAGTAGACGACGTAGCTCTTGAGCGGCCGCTCGGCGTGGATGTCGGTGATGTTGACGATCGCGCCCTGCGACTTGCGCAGCGCAGGGGCGGCCGCCTGGGCCAGGAACAGCGGCGCCTCGAGATTGGTGCCGATCAGGTCGTTCCAGTCCGCGGGGGTGATCTCCCCGATGGAGGTCGGGTAGAACGTCGATGCATTGTTGACCAGCGCGTCGAGCCTGCCGAAGGTCTGCACGGTCTGATCGACCAGCGACGGCAGCTTGACGACGTCGAGCAGATCCGCCTGGATCAGCGCGACCGAGTTGGCGCGCAGGTGATTGAGTTCCGCCTGCAGGAGGCGCGCTTCGCCGGCGGACGCCCGGTAATGAAGCATGATCGACGCGCCTGCACGGTGCAGGCGCCGGCAGATCGCCGCGCCGACCCGTTTGGCGCCGCCTGTGATCAATACGACGCTGTCTTTCAAGCCGCGCCTCTCGAGGCCTGCCGGTCGATTCGACTGCATGCGAATCTAGCATAGTCCCGTGATCGCTGCGCCGCTGCCCCTCCCCGACGACGCCGCGCGCGAGCATAGTGCGCGCGTCGTCGAGCGCGTGCGCGAGGAGATCGCGCAGGCCGGCGGCTTCATCGCGTTCACGCGGTACATGGAGATCGTGCTCTACGAGCCGGCGCTGGGATATTACGTCGCGGGGGCGCGCAAGTTCGGCGGCAGCGGGGATTTCATCACCGGTCCGGAACTCAGCACACTCTACGGCGCGGCGCTCGCCCGCCAGTTGCAGGCGATTCTGGAGGCTACGGGGGCGAAGCGCATCGTCGAGCTCGGCGCAGGCAGCGGGGCGCTCGCGGCATCGATCCTGAACTCGCTTGCGCGACGGGGGGCGGCGCCGGACGCGTACTCGATCCTCGAGGTGAGCCCCGACCTGCGCGAGCGGCAGCGCGCGACCCTCGCGACGGCCGCGCCGGGCGAAGCTGCTCGCGTCGACTGGCTCGACCGGCTGCCGGAGGGCATCGACGGCGTCGTCGTGATGAACGAGGTGCTCGATGCGCTCGCGCCGCGGTTGCTCGCGCGGCGCGGCGGCGCATGGCACGAGCGAGGCGTCACCTGGAAGGACGGTTCGCTCGGATGGGACGAACGCCCGCTCGCCGATTCGCGCCTGCTGGCGATCGCGGGGGCGCGCTTCCCGGCCGAAGGCGATTACGTGAGTGAAATCAATCCGGCAGCCGAAGCGCTCGTTGCGACCCTGGCGCGCCGCCTGGGCTCGGGCGCCTTGGTGATCGTCGACTACGGCTTTCCGCAGGCCGAGTACTACCACCCGCAGCGACGCGAGGGCACGCTGATGGGACATTACCGGCATCGGTCGCACGCGGACCCGTTCCTGTGGCCCGGGTTGTCGGATCTCACCGCGCACGTCGATTTCACGGCGGTCGCGCGGGCTGCCGAAAGAGCAGGGATGGAGGTCGCCGGCTTCGCGACCCAGGCCTCGTTCCTGCTCGGCTGCGGAATCCTCGACCTGCTCGCGGCGACGGGTGCGCCCGATTCGCTCGCCTACCTGCGCGAGGCCGCGGCAGTGCAGAAGCTGGTCTCGCCCGCCGAAATGGGCGAATTGTTCAAGGTGCTGCTGCTCGCGCGCGGCGATGCCGCGTGGTCCAGCCTGGCGATCGCCGACATGACGCATCGGCTTTGAGGTCGACGGCCCTCACCCGCCTCGCATTCGCTCGGCAGCCTTTCTCCCTTGCGGGAGAGGGATGGGGTGAGGGGACGCGCTATTTCCCGTCGCCGTATTCCTTGGTCAGGTACTTCGCGATCGGCTCGATGTCCGCGTCGGCGATCGGGGCCTTGTACAGCTTCTGCATCTTCTCGACCTCGACCTTCCAGAACGCGAACGGCTTGCCCGAGGGCTGGGTGCGGACGTAGTCGGCCGAGTGGCAGGTCTTGCAGTTCCTCTCGGCGAGCTCGACGCCCGGTCCGGACTTGAAGTCGGCGGTCTCGGGCGGGAACTGGACGGTGAGGCCCGCTGCCGCGATGGTCCCTGCCGAAAGCAGCGTGCAGGCCCCGACGATTGCCGCGTGGATACGGATCTTGCCTTGCATCGTGTTCTCCTCAGGCCGCCAGGACGTGGGTCGTTTCGACGACGTTTCGCATGTAGCCCGCCGGATTCCACAGCGGCGCCGAAGGCTGCGACTGGCCGATCGAGTTGACCGCGCGCACCTTGAGCTCGTGCGCTCCCTTGGGCAGGGTCACGCTGGCCTGCCATTCGCGGAACGAGTACTTGCCCAGGTCATTGCCGAGCTTTGCCTCGTGCCAGCTCTTGCCGCCGTCGGTCGAAAGCACAACGTCGCGCACGCCGAAGCCGCCGTCGAACGCGATGCCGCGCACGGTGAACGGCTTCCCCGCGGGAACGTGGCCGCCGTCCTTCACGCTGGTGATGAACGAACGGACGTCGAAGCGGTTGATGGGCGTGGTCTTCGCCGGCAGCGTCCCGGGGGGCGTGCAGGCGCAGGCGTTGTCGGGAATCCGGTAGGCGGTTCCCATCCAGAAGTTGTTCAGCACGTCGTCGATGACCGTGATCTCGGTCAGGTGCTTGACCCAGTACGTGCCGTAATAGCCCGGAACGATCAGACGCACCGGATAGCCGTTCAGCATCGGCAGGTCGGCATCGTTCATCTGGTAGGCGATCATCACTTCGCCGTCCATCGCGTGGTCGATGTCGAGCGCCTTGACGAAGTCGGGGGTCTGCGGCAGGACCGGGCCGTCGACGCCGTTGAACGTCACCTGCTTCGCTCCCGCCTGGATGCCGGCCTTGGCGAGAATCGCCTTGAGCGGGACCCCGCGCCACTTGGCATTGCCCATCGCGCCGTTGGCGAGTTGCCCGCCGGCCACGCGCGGCTCGAACAGCCCGCGGCTGTTGCCCGAGCATTGGTTGACCGCGTAGTACTCGATCCACTGGAAGCGCTTCAACTCGTCGACGGTGAGCGAGATCGGGGTGTCGACCTTGCCCTTGATGTTGATCCGGAACGTGTCGAGGTCGATGCTGGTCGGCACGCCTGCGAGGTGGTAGCGGACGAAGAACGCGTCGTTGGGGGTGACGACGCCGTCGTTGAAGATCTCGAAAGGTGTTTCGAGCTGCGGCGGCCGGCTGGTCAGGACGATCAGCGGGCGCTTCTGTGGGTACTGGACCACCGGCCGCTCACCGTTGCCGATCGGCAGCATGTAGCTGCTCGCCGCCATCGCGCGCAATGCCGTCGAACCCAGCATCGCGCCGGCGCCGAGCGAGGCCGCGCCGCGCAGGAACTTCCTGCGATCCCCAGGGAACTGCCGCTTGAAATCCGAATTGCTCATGACCCCTCCGAGAGACGTTCGTGATTCGCGGTCGTGGGGCATGCTCCCCGTGGCTCGTCCCGGACTTGGCGCGACGATGCCTTGTTCCACCGCGTTGCGTGGTTGAGTCTATGTTGCGGCCGGCACTGCGCACAAGACTGCGGAGGGGCCACGCGCAATTGCTGCGCTGCATTGTTGCGCGATGGATACGGATACGGGTAGGGGTACCACTACGGGTTACGCGTGAGTCAGCGGACGGTCAGGATCCCCTTCATGTTCGGGTGGAAGCTGCAGACATAGTCGAATCGCCCGCGCGTGGCGGTCGTGTAGCGCCACTCGCCGCCGGCCGCGATGGCGCCGGAGTCGAAGTCTCCCTTTGCCGTCACCGTGTGCGGAACCGGATCGTCGTTGCGCCAGGTGACGATGTCGCCGAGTTCGACGGTGACCATCGGCGGCTCGAACGCGAACGCGTCGATTCTGACGGTGTGCGCCGTCGCCGCCGCCGGCGCGGCGCGCGCGCCGCGCACCGTGAACCCGGCGCCGACGGCGGCGGCACCGGCGGCCGCGAGGAGTCGCCGCCGCGCCAGGCCCGCTTTCAGCGCAACCGCGTCCATCGTCCGGCAGCCTTCATCCGGCATGCGCTCGCCCGCGGCCGTTGCCCGCGCACTCGCATCCATCGCGGGGCCCCGGACTCAGCCGCCAAGCTGCGCCTGCAGCGCCTTCGCGTGCTCGAGGTGGGCGACGAACGCGGGCCGCACCTTGACCAGCAGCGCCTTGAGCTCGGCGTTGTGGGCGTTGGGGATCAGCGTCCGGTCCACCGCGGCGAGCACCGCTTGATGGTAGGCGACCTCGTGATCGATGTAGGCCTTGTCGAACTCGGCGCCCGCGAGCGTCTCGAGATGCGCGACGTTCTGCTGGCCGCCTTTCTTGAGACTCTCGGCGGTCGGATTGTCCTCGGGCGTGACGTGGAGCTTGGTCACCAGCGCGACGGCGGCGTCGTTGACCCCCGTATGGTCGGTAACCATCATCTTCCCGAACGCCTTGACGTCGGCGTTCGTCGTGCGGGATTCGGCGAGCTTGCCGGCGTCGATGTCGACCTGATTGGCGGTGACGACGATCGCGGCGATCTGGGGGTCGGTGGGGCCGGCCGCCTGCGCATTGACGGCGAAACTGGCGACGGCGATGGCAACGGCGAGTGCTGACTTGACGGGAATCATGAATTCTCCTCACGAAATATCGCGCCCGCGAAAGTGCGGACACGTTCATACCCTCGATGGATACGGGCGGCAGGGCCGACTGGATGCAGTGGGGTGCCGGGCGGAGTGCCGGCGCAAGGCGTCAGCCGCCGGGGTCGGGCCCCGGCGCGATGCGCAGCAGAACCGCGGCGACGATGCGATCGCAGCGGTCTCCGTCGAACGCGAACACCCCCTGCGCGGCGACGTCGAGCTCGCGGGCGAGCGCTTCGCGCAGCCTCGCCTTGGCGCGGAACAGGCGCGTACGTACCGTCGTTTCCGGGAGATCGAGGCAGCGGGCGGTCGCCTCGACCGTCATCTCCTCGACCTCGCGGAGTACGAAGACGATCCGAAAGCCCGCGGGCAGGTCATCGATCCTGCGCTCGATCAGCTGCCGCAACTCGCTGCGCAGCATGGCGTCCTCCGGGGTGCCTTGCGGCGATTCGTCGGCGATGGCGTCGATCGGGTCCGGGCTGCCGTCGTCCACGCGGCCGATCGGAACCACCACGCGCTCGCGGCCGGATTTGCGCAGCATCTGCAGCGACTGGTTCACGACGATGCGCGTCAGCCATGTCGCAAGAAGCGCTTCCCCGCGAAAGCCCTCGAGCGCACGAAAGGCCGCGACGTAGGCGTCCTGCAGCGCATCCTCGGCGGCGTCGTCGTCGCGCAGGATGGCCCGCGCGGTGCGGAACAGCCTGCGGTTGTGGCGCCGCATCAGAGCCTCGAACGCGGCGTGGCTGCCGGGCCCGACCATTGGCGGGGACCCGTGTTCCGTTACGGCTTCGAGGGGAGGTCGGGGGTCGGGGGTTATCATGTCGTCGCTAACAGGGTGATCCGGCCGTTTGATGCCGCAGCATCGCCCCGCGTTCCCGGGCGGCGGGCGCGCTCTCGGGTTCCGGCCGCGGGACTCCCCCCGCCTTCAGCCGCGATCGCCCGCACTTGCTGCCTATTCCATGAGTCGTCTCGCCCACCGCCTGTGCGTCGCCCCGATGATGGACTGGACCGACCGGCACTGCCGGTACTTCCTTCGTCTCATCTCCAGGCGCGTGCGCCTCTACACGGAAATGATCACTGCCCCGGCGCTGACGCACGGCGACGTCCCGCGCCACCTGGATTTCGACCCGGCCGAGCACCCGGTCGCGCTGCAGCTGGGTGGCAGCGATCCCCGGGCGCTCGCCGACGCGGCGCGCCTCGGGGCGCGCTGGGGCTACAACGAGATCAATCTAAACTGTGGCTGCCCGTCCGAGCGCGTGCAGACGGGCAGCTTCGGCGCCTGCCTGATGGCGGAGCCGGCGCTGGTCGCCGACTGCGTGCGTGCGATGCGCGATGCTGTCACGGTCCCGGTGACGGTCAAGCACCGGATCGGACTCGACCACGAGGAAAGCTACGCGTTCGTCAGGGACTTCGTGGGGGCGGTCGCGGAAGCCGGCTGCGACGTGTTCATCGTCCATGCGCGCAACGCGGTACTGAAAGGTCTGTCGCCGAAGGAGAACCGCGAGATTCCGCCGCTGCGCTACGACGTCGTCCGGCGCCTGAAGGGCGACTACCCCGAGCTGAACTTCGTGCTGAATGGCGGGCTCGCCGACTGGGACGGGATCGAGCGCGAGCTCGCGAGCGTCGACGGTGTCATGCTGGGCCGCGCCGCCTATCACGACCCTTGGCTGCTCGCCGAGGCCGACCGCCGGATTTTCGGCGATTGCGCGCCACCGCGATCGCGTGCCGAGGTGATGTCCGCGCTCGCTGAATATGCGACGCGCCAGATGGCGCAGGGCGTCGCGCTGCGGTCGATCGCGCGCCATGTGCTGGGGCTCTATCACGGCGTTGCGGGCGGACGCCGCTTCCGGCGGATCCTGTCGGATGCGGCGCGCCTGCACGACGCCGATGCATCGCTGTTCGACGATGCGCTGCGGGCGGTCGAGCCGCGATCCTGACCGACGGCGGCGCGTGCCGGCCGATCCCTCGGATCAACGGCGCGGCATGTCGTCGGCGATGTAGGCGCGGATGATGCTTCGGAAATCGTCGTCGCCGCGCATGCCCAGCGCCGGACCGAGCCTGGGGGCGAAGTTCGCCGGCCAGGTCGACACGATGCGATCGATCGCGGCGTCGTAGCGCCAGTGCACGCGCGCCGCGACGCCTTCGCCGGCGACTTCTCGCAGCGCTTCGACCATCTCGCCGACCCCGACGCACAGCCCCGGAACGTTGACCGAGCGGGTATGGGCGAATGCGCTCGCCGGCGCTTCGTGCCCGATGACCAGGTTGTCGACGACGGTGCGTGGCGACGTCACCCACATCCGCGTCGTCGGGGCGACCGGGCAGTCGGCATCGACGCCGGCGAGCGGCTCGCGGACGATGCCGCTCGCGAACGACGAGGCAGCGCGGTTCGGTTTCCCCGGACGCACGGTGACCGTTGGCAGCCGCAGGCTGCGGCCGTCGACGAAACCCCTGCGCGTCATGTCGTAGACCAGCAGCTCGCCGATCGCCTTTTGCGTGCCGTAGGATGCCTGCGGCATCAGCGGCGCGTCGTCGGGGACGGGGTCGGGCAGCGCTCCGCCGAAGACGGCGAGCGAGCTCGCGAACACCAGCCGGGGCGGTCGCGCGAGCTTGCGGCAACGTTCCAGCAGCAGGCGCGTCGCATCGAGGTTGATGCGCATTCCGACGTCGAAATCGGCCTCGGCCTGCCCGCTGACGACGGCGGCCAGGTGGAACACCGAGTCGGCGCCGCCCGCGAATGCGCGCTCGATCGTGGCGGGATCGGCGAGATCGCCGGTCTGGTATTCGATCCGCGGGTCGCCGGAGGTCGACGTTGGGGGTGCGACGTCGAGCAGCAGTATCCGGCGAATCTCGCGCGCGACGCCGCCGGCGTCGGACAGGGTGTTGCGTTCGAGCAGCCGGTGCGCGAGCCTCGACCCGAGGAATCCGGCGCCGCCGGTGATGACGATGCGCATCCGTCTATCATAGCCTGCGATCCGCCATGGTCATCCCGTCGACATCGCCCCCGTCCGCGCCGCGGGCTGCACCTTCAGGTGCGGTGATGACCGCGCTCGTCGACGGCATCGCGCGCGACGGCTACGCGGTCGCGCCGGCCTTCCTGTGCGCGGCAACCGTCGGGGCCCTGCGGCGCAGGGCGCTCGCGCTCGACGCCGCAGGCGGCCTGGTACCTGCGGCCGTCGGACGCGGGCAGATCCGCCGGCGCGCGAGCGAAGTTCGCGCAGACCGCATCGCATGGCTGGACGAATCCGCGGCTTCCCCGGCCGAGTCCGCCGCGCGGGCCGCGTTCGAGACGCTGCGCGTGGCGATGAACCGGGAGCTGATGATGGGTCTCGAGCGTTTCGAGGCGCATTACGCGATCTATCCACCCGGTGCGCACTACGCGCGGCACCTGGACCGCTTCCGCGACGACGACGCTCGTGCCCTGTCATGCGTGCTGTATCTCAACCGCGCATGGCGGCCGGAGGACGGCGGGGCGCTGCGCCTCCATCTCGACGAGGTGGGCGCCCGCGACGTGCTGCCGCAGGGCGGAACACTGGTCGTGTTCCTCGCGGGACGTCTCGAGCACGAGGTCCTGCCGGTGCTTCGGACGCGGGCGTCCCTGACCGGCTGGTTTTCCCGCCGGCAATGCTAATATGGTTCTTTGGACCTTTCGCGGCGCCGCTTCAATTCGTCACCCAGGCTTTCGCGTGACGCGCTTTCGCCCCCAATGACGCTAACGGTCGCGCCGCGACGCCTGACGATCGCGACGCGTGAATCCGCGCTCGCCATGTGGCAGGCCGAGCACGTCCGTGCCCGGCTGGAGGCGCTCCATCCCGGCACGACGGTGGAGCTGCTGGGTCTCACCACCCAGGGCGACCGGATCGTCGATCGGCCGCTGTCGGCGGTCGGCGGCAAGGGATTGTTCATCAAGGAGCTCGAGGCGGCGCTGCGCGACGGCCGCGCCGATCTCGCCGTCCATTCGCTGAAAGACGTGCCGATGGACCTGCCCGAGGGATTCGTGCTCGGGGCGATCACCGCGCGCGAGGATCCGCGGGATGCGCTGGTGGCCAACGATCACGACACTCTCGGCGCGCTTCCGGAGAATGCCGTCGTCGGTACGTCGAGCCTGCGGCGCGAGGCGCAGCTGCGCGAGCGTCATCCGCGGCTGCAGATCGAGTCGCTGCGCGGCAACGTGAACACGCGCCTGCGCAAGCTGGACGACGGCGGCTACACGGCAATCGTGCTCGCGGCGGCGGGGTTGAAGCGCCTCGGCCTCGGGCTGCGCATACGCGCGCTGCTGGACCCCGACGAGAGCCTGCCGGCGCCAGGGCAGGGAGCGCTCGCCATCGAGTGCCGCAGCGACCGCCCGGACGTCGTCGCCGCGCTGAACCCCCTCGTCGATCCGGCGACCACCCTCGCGACGGCGGCCGAGCGGGCGTTCTCGCGCGCGCTGGGCGGAAGCTGCCAGATGCCGCTCGCCGGCTACGCCGAATGGGAGGAGGGCCGTCTGTGGCTGCGCGGCCTGATCGCGAGCCGTGACGGGCGAGACGTGCTGCGTGGCGAAGTAGAGAGTGCAGTGAGCGAGGTCACGGACGCCGAAGATCTCGGACGAGCGCTGGCCGACGATTTCCTCTCGCGCGGCGCGCACCGTTTTGTGCCGGCAGCCTGAAGAATCCGATGGACGTCTATTCGCTGTCTGCTCCGCCGCGGGAATCGGCCCCGCTCGACGGCATCGGTGTCATCGTCACGCGTCCGCAGCGGCAGGCCGCCGTATTCGCGACCAAGATCGCGGCGCTGGGCGGTTCCCCCGTCATCTGGTCGGCGATCGTGATCCTGCCGCCGGTCGACACCGCGCTGCTCGCGCAGGCGCACGCACAGATCGCGACGTACGACATCGCGGTTTTCGTCTCGGCCAATGCCGTCGAGTACGGCGCGCCGCCGGCGAACGCGTGGCCGTCCCGCGTCCTTGCCTTTGCGCCCGGATTGGGCACGGCGGAGGCGCTCGCCGGGGTGGGCATCCCGGGCGCGCGCGTGCCGACCGTGTCGCACGACAGCGAAGGCCTGTTGCAGATGCCCGAGCTCGCCGACCTCTCGGGCAAGCGCGTCGTCGTGTTCCGCGGCGAAGGAGGGCGTGAGTTCCTCGGCAATGCGCTGCGCGCCCGCGGTGCCGTCGTCGATCACATTCCCTGCTACCGGCGGGTCGCGCCCCGGTCCGGAACCCAGGGTCTGGTCGCGGCGATCCGCGAGGACCGTGCCCATGCATTGACGCTGACCTCCGCCGAGGGTCTCGATAATCTCCTCGCCGCGCTTTCGCCGGAAGGCTTCCGCTGCGTGGCGGGGCTGCCGGTGTTCGCGGGGCACCCGCGAATTGCCGAGCGCGCCCGCGAGCGCGGGCTCTCCGCGATCGAGACCGCGGGTGGCGACGCCGGGATGCTCGCCGGAATGGTCGACTGGTACCGTGCGCATCCGCGCAAGGCGCCAGGCGACGCATGACGCGGGCGATCCCTCACGACCCTCGGAGGAGCACCCATGCCCGACGTAGACATTCTGGTCACCGCAGCGCTGCCGCCATTTCTCTACGATCCGCTGAAGGCCGATTACCGCTGCCACGATTACCACGCCGCGGGCGATAGGGCAGCGCTGATCGCCGCAGCGGCCGGCACGGTGCGCGGCCTGGTGCAGGGGGGCGGCACCGTCACGCCGACGGAACTCCTCGAGCAGTTGCCGAAGCTCGAGATCATCTCGGTGTTCGGCGTCGGCTACGACGGGGTTCCCGTCGACTATTGCCGAGCGCGCGGAATCAAGGTCACGCACACGCCCGACGTACTGACCGACGATGTCGCCGACGTCGCGGTGGCGCTGATCCTGATGACCGGTCGCGGCTTCGTGCGCGCGAACCGCTTCGTGCATGCCGGCGATTGGAAGCGACGCGCTCCAGAGCTCACGTCGAAGCTTGCCGGTCGCACCGTCGGCATCCTGGGACTGGGCCGCATCGGCAAGGCGATCGCGCAGCGCGTCGACGCAATGGGAATGAAGGTCGCCTACACCGGGCGCAAGCCGCAGGACGTTCGCTGGCGCTACATCGCCGATCTGGAAGCGCTGGCGCGCGAGGTCGATTTCCTCGTCGTGGCCTGCCCAGGTGGCGCCGCGACGCGCAATCTGGTCGACGCCCGCGTGCTGAAGGCGCTGGGCGCCAAAGGCACGCTGATCAACATCGCGCGGGGCTCGATCGTCGACGAGCCAGCGCTCACGCGCGCGCTGGCCGACGGGACGATCAAAGCTGCGGGACTCGACGTCTTCGCCGACGAGCCGAACATTCCCGACGAACTCCTCGCGCTGGACAATGCGGTGCTGCTGCCCCACGTCGGCAGCGCGACCCACGAGACGCGCAAGGCGATGGGCGATCTGTGCAAGGCGAACCTCGACGCCTGGTTCACCCGGCGCAGCACCCTGACGCTGGTTCCCGAGCTCGCCTGATCCGCGCCGCGGCGCTTCAATCGGGAGGCGCGATCGGCGTGCCGGCGCCTGCTTTCCGACCGGGCGCGAACAGGACGATGAACAGCGCTGCGACCACGAAGGCCAGCGCGATCCACTCGCTCGGGCCCGGGCGCTCGCCCAGGAGCACCATGCCCGAGAACACGCCGACGACGGGGATGGGCAGCGACGACAGCGACGAGACGGCGACCGGCAGCGTGCGCGCGAGCGTGAACCAGGCCCAGTTCGCGACCGCGCCGGCAAGCACGATGTTGTACGTGACCGCGAACCAGCCGCGCGGCGACAGCGCAGCGAACTCGGCCGCGAACGGCTTCGGGTCGAGCGCCGGCGCGACGAGCACGAGCGGAACCCATCCCAGGAGCAACATCCACCCGGTCAGCGTCGTCTGCGGCACCGGCAGGGGCCACTTGCGCATCAGCGCGGTGCCGAAACCCCAGGACAGGGCGGCAATCAGGACCATCATCACGCCGTACGGCGCGCTGCGGATCAGGCCGAACTGATCGCCGATCAGGAGCGCCATCCCCGCCATGCCAAAGGCGAGGCCGAGCAGCTTGCGCCGCGACAGCGGTTCGCGCAGCACCAGCGCCGCGAACAGCGTCGCCCACAGCGGCATCGTGTAGGCGAGGATCGCGCTGCGGCCCGAGGGCAATCGCTGGACGCCGAACAGGATGAACGCGTTCCAACCGACGATGTTGAACAGCGTGAGCAGCGCGACTTTCGGCCAGAGCCCGCGTGAAATGCCGATCGGCTGCCCGGTGAAACGCGAGATGAGCAGAAGTCCGAGGCCTGCGAACGGCAGCGTCACCGCACGAAACGTCAGCGGCGCCAGCTCGGCGACGCCCATCTTGAGGATCGGCCAGTTGCATCCCCAGAGCAACGTCAGCGCGGCGACCGGCGCGAGGTTCCGCGCCTTCAGGGGCGCTCCCCGTACTTGCTCTGGTGCAGTGCGCGCGCCTGCGCGACCCACGCATCGCGTCGGATCCGGCCCGGGAACTCGGCGAGCCTGGCGTCGATCTCGTCGATGTCGCGTTCGCTCCAGCGGGCGATCTGGCGGTAATTCGTGATGCCCAGCTGGTAGAGCATCCGCTCGAGCGCGGGACCGACGCCGACGATCAGCTTGAGGTCGTCGGGCGTGCCGGGAGCGTCGAGCAGCGGCGGCGGCGCGTTGCGCTCGATGTCGACGACGATCTGCCGATAGCGCGCCGTTTCGGCGTGCGCGTCCGCGAGGCTCGCGAACAGCCGGTGGCGATCCTCGGACAATTCGGCGCATTGCACGCATCCGGCTCCGACGGGGGGCGACGATGCGTCGACGGCATCGGTCGCGGACGACGGCGGCAGCGCTTCCTGCGCCGGTGTTTCCCGCGGCGGTGCTTGCCGGGTCGCCGCGGCCGGCGGTGAGGGTGCGGCGACGCGCTCGACTGGCCACGGCGCGGCCCTGCGGGCCGCGCGTTCGCCGCGCACGACGCCGATACGATATGCAACGCCGAGGGCAGCGGCCACTGCGATCAGCGCAATAAACGAGAGACCGTTCACGGGAATCGGTTTGTCGCGGCACGCAAGGGAGCGCGGAGGGTGCCGCCGCATGCGATTGTATGCGAGCGGGCCGTTGCGGCCAATTAGCGCGCCGTAGGAAGCGCGTATGGGCGGCTGCTAGAATCGACGGCAGTATCGACCATGCAGACATCGTCCGGCACCGAATCGGATCGCAATGCGGCGGGCGCGCCGGCTGCAGGGGTGCCGTCCGGCCCGGCGGCGCGCGATCCGGGTCCTGGGAGGGGCGCCGGCTTGGGGCTGCGCATGCTGTGGCTGGTCGTCGTCGTCGCGATCGCGGCCGGCGGGTACGCCCTGCTCGACCAGCGCCGGGCAGCCCAGGCGCTGCAGCGCGAGACTGCACAGCGCCTGGCCGCGGCCGATGCGGCGGCCGCCCAGGCGCAGGTACGCGACTCGGACATGGGTAACCAGTTGCGCGAGGCCCAGGCCCAGATCGCGTCGCTGGAGACACGGGTGAACGAATCCCGGGCGCAGCAGGCGTCGCTCGACGCTCTCTACCGGGATCTCGCGCCATCGCGCGACGAGCTCGCGATCACCGAAATCGAGCAGATCCTGGTGCTCGCGAGCCAGCAGCTCGCGCTTGCCGGCAATGTCGAAGCCGCGCTGACCGCGCTGGAGGTGGCGGACAGCAAGCTTGCCCGGCTCGATCGCCCGCAGTTCGGGCCGCTGCGCCGCGCCCTCGCGCACGACATCGCCAGCCTGAAATCGGTCCCGTACGTCGACGTCGCGGGGATCTCGATCCGGATCGATCAGGTGCTCACCGCGATCGACACGCTGCCACTCGCCCGGGACGAGCGCATCCCGCCGTCGCCGCCGCCCGCGGCGTCCCCAGGCGAATCAGCGTGGCGGCGACTTCTTCGGGAGCTGCGGGCGGAGATCAGGGATGTCGTTCGCATCGAAGTCACCGACCATCCTGCCGCGCCGCTGATAACGCCCGAGCAATCGTTCTTCCTGCGCGAAAACCTGAGGCTGAGGCTGCTTTCCGCGCGGATCGCGTTGCTCTCGCGTGACGACCGCAACTTCAAGGCCGACCTGAAGGCCGCCACTGGCTGGCTGCGGGAATATTTCGACCCGAACGCCAAGGCGGTGCAGTCCGCGATCGGCACGTTGACCCAGCAGGCGGCGGTGGCGATGCCCGGCGCAATGCCCGATCTGACGCGCAGTCTCGAGGCCGTGCGCGCGCTCAAGGCCGCGGCCGAGCGAGTGCCGGAGCGCGCTCCGGCGCGTGCCAGGTAGCGACGACGTGCGCGCGTTGCTTGCTTTCCTGCTGCTCGCTGCCGCGGCAGTCGCGCTCGCGATGTTGTTCCGCCTCAACAACGGCTACGTGCTGTTCGTCGCATCGCCGTACCGGGTCGAGTTGTCGCAGAATGCATTCGTCATTCTGGCGGTGCTGGCCTTCGTCGCCGTCTATGCTCTGATCCGGGCCGCGGTGCACCTGTCGCAGTTGCCCGCCGATGTCCGTGAGGCGCGCAGGCGGCGCCAGGCCGAGCGGTTCCGCAGCAAGCAGGACGCGGCTGTCGTCGCTCTGATCGAGGGCCGGCACGGCAAGGCGCGCCAGTATGCGCAGGAAGCGCTCGCGATTCCGAACTCGTCGCCGGTCCCGGCGCTGGTCGGCGCGCGCGCCGCGCTGGAAACGCGCGATTATGCGGCTGCGGCCGCGATGCTCGAGCGCCCCGATGCGCAGGCGACCAAGCTGGCGGTCCCGCGCCTGATGCTCGAAGCCGAGATCGCCCTCGAGCGCGGGCAGCCGGCGGACGCCCTGGCGCGCCTCGCCGAGCTCAAGAGCGAAGCGGGGCTGCACACGGCGGCGCAACGCCTCGAGCTGCGGGCGCTCACGGCCGCGGGTCGGCCGGGCGAGATTCCTCCGCTCGTCGACCAGCTCGTCAAACGCAAGGTCTACGATGCGGCGCAGGGTGACGTGCTGCGCGCGGGCGCCCATGCCGAGGCGCTCAAGGGCTTCACCCACGATACGGCGGGACTGCGCGCGTACTGGGCGCGTGTCGCCGAGGGCGATCGGCTGCAGCCGAAGGTCGCGAAAGCCGCGGCGCGCAGCTTTCTCGCGGTCAACGGGGATCGCGAGGCGGCGGAGATCCTGGTCAGGAGTCTCGAGCGCCGATGGGACTCCAGCCTGTTGCTGCTGTACGCGCAATGCCATGCGCCCGATGCGACGCGTCAGCTCGAGACCGCCGAGCGCTGGCTCACCACCCACAACCAGGACGCAACGCTGCTGTTCGTCCTCGGGCGCCTGTGCGAGCGTCAGCAGCTCTGGGGGAAGGCACAGACCTACCTCGAAGCGAGCCTGGCGATGGACAACCATTGGCGCGCACATGTCGTGCTGGGAGAGATGCTGGCGAAGCTCGGGCGGCACGACGAGGCGGATGCCCACCTCGACGCCGCGCTCCGGCTGGCGCTGGCAGCGCTCGAGTCCGTCGAGCCCTGACCCGGGAAATGGGGTCAGCAGCGTAATATTCCGCCGATTCGCGATTGTGCCGAAACGGGCGAGCGAAGGTTACGGCCCCGGCCCCATTTTCCGGGCTTCGGACTCGGCGGCGTAGGTGAAGCTGTCGGCGAAGAATTCTTCCGGCGGCAGCTTGCGCAGCGCCGTGAAGTCGCGTCTCGCCGCGTCGATCATCGGCGGCGCCCCGCAGGCATACACCTGGTAGCCGGACAGGTCGTTGAAATCGTCCATCACCGCCTGATGCACGAGCCCGGTGCGGCCGGGCCACGCATCGTCGGGGGCGGGATCCGACAGCACGGGGATGAACGTGAAGTTGGGATTCTCCGTCTGCCACTTTCCCGGCAGGTCGGCGAGGTAGAGATCGCGCTTCGCGCGCGCGCCCCAGTACAGTACGATCTCGCGCGGAATCCGGTGATGGAGCATGTGCTCGATGATCGCCTTGATCGGCGCGAAGCCGGTGCCTCCGGCGACGAAGATCACCGGCTTGTCGCTGTCTTCGCGCAGGTAGAACGCGCCCAGCGGGCCCTCGAAGCGCAGGATCTCGCGACCCCTGTAGGTCTTGAACAGCGGGTCCGTGAAGAATCCCCCCGGCGTGTGGCGGATATGCAGCTCGAGCAACTCGTCCGCGTGCGGCGGCGTCGCGAGCGAGAAGCTGCGGCGATGACCGTCCTTGAGCAGCAAATCGATGTACTGGCCGGCGAGGTACTGGAGGCGCTCCGACGTGGGCAGCTTGAGGCGGACGATCGCGACGTCGGGGGCGACCTTGTCGATCGATTCCACGCGGCAGGGCAGGCGCTTGATCTGGATGTCGCCGGCCCGGCGGACTTCGCGCACCTCGATGACCAGGTCGGTCTTCGGCCGCGCGCAGCAGAAGAGCGCGAGCCCGCGGCGCTTTTCGTCGTCGGTGAGCGTCGACGCCTGGTGGGGACCGTAGTCGACGTCGCCGTCCAGGATCCTTCCCTTGCAGGTGCCGCAGGCGCCGTTGCGGCAGCCGTAGGGAATCATCAGGTCGGCGCGCATCGCGGCCTGCAGCACCGTTTCATCGGCATCGCAGGCGAACGCGTGTCCGCTGGGCTGTATGATAATCTGCAGCGTCATCAAGGGGTCCGGTGCAAGGTTGGGTAGGCAAGCGTGCGCAATGGCCGCGCACGGCGCAGGCCCCCGTCATCGATCGGTCGGCGGCAACGCCATTTCGACAGCATGGCGCAGAGAATCCTGCTCGTGGGTTGCGGCGATGTCGCATTGCGCGTCGGGGAGCTGTTGCGCCACCGTGCGCGACTCGTCGGCATCACCCGCAATCGCGACGACGTGCGCAGGATGCGCGCCCATGGCATCGTTCCCCTCGTCGCGGATCTCGACCAGCCGCGTTCCCTCGAGCGCATCCGCACCGCGCCCTGGGCCGTCCTGCATTTCGCGCCACCGCCTTCCGACGGCAGGGACGATCCGCGCACCGTGCGGCTCCTCGCCGCTCTCGCGAGGGCGCGGATTATACCGCAGCGCTTCGTCTACATCTCGACCTCGGGCGTCTATGGTGACTGCGCGGGCGCGCGCGTCGTCGAAACGCGCCCGCTGCGGGCGCAGACGCCCCGCGCCCGCCGCCGCGTCGCGGCTGAAGGGCATCTGCGCCGTTGGGCGGCGCGCCACGGCGTCGGGCTCGCGATCCTGCGCGTGCCAGGCATCTATGCGCCGACCCGCCTCCCCCTCGATCGGCTGCGCCAGGGCACGCCGGCGCTCAACGCGGATGACGACGTCTTCACCAATCACATCCACGCCGACGATCTCGCACGGGCCGTGGTCGCAGCG